>JBIPMI010000068.1:0-10842 GCA_044369215.1 Bacteroidia bacterium
TAATGATTGAATTAACTCACTTGCCTCTGACCATTTATTTTGCCTGAAATAAGCCAGTAAACAATACTGTTTATACTTTGGATAAAACGATTCATAATCAGCAAAACCATAATAATCTTCATTTAATAAAACATCATATTTTTCAGTATTTAAAGCAGATACAGCAAAGTAATCAAGCAAAACCAAACTGTCTTTGAAAATAGCATCACCTAACATATTTTTAGAAAGCAAGTATGAATCGTCAAAATTCTTTGACAAATAAGCAGCCTTTAACATGTTCCACTTAAAATCAATTCTATCACTAAAAAAGTCGATACGTTTATAAAGAGTAAGTGCTGTTTTATAATGTTCTTGTTTAAATTCAAGATTTGCTGAATCCAAAAGCTCATTTATATTCTGAGCACTGCTAGTTTGAAACAGATTAATGAGGAATAGCAAACATAAAACTTTCAATTCTTTCATTTACAATTTCATTAATTTGTTGTTGCCTGTATTTTTTCTGACGGTTTATTTCATTTTTTGTGCCAACAATATTTGCACCATAAAAACCTAATGCCAATGCCGAATTAACCCAACCGAAAATAGAGCTAATTCCATATCTATCAAAAGCTCTGCCAGCTAAAAACGTATAAGTCCCAAAAGAAAACATAGTAATTAAACCATCTCTATTATTTCCCAAAAGCATTTTGCCTGAACCAGGTAAAAGAAATGCACTATAAAAAGGCCAATTATTATATACTTTGAATTCAGCCATTTTAATCAATTGTTCAGTTATAAATAGACTATCATCTAAATGTTTAGTATTTAATAAAAACCGTACTTCACTGGTATCGAATTCTTTTAAATACAAATAAGCTTTTAAATCAGGATTTAAAAAAACCAGGTTATTTATATATTGAAAGGAATCAAGATAAACTGATAATGTATGCTTAAACAGTTCGGCGTTTTTCAATTTAAAATCTAAAGGTAAATCAAGATTTAAAGCTGAAGTATACCTTTTTTGGGCACAAAGCAATTTTAAATACAATACATATATTGAATCGTTTTTACTTTTTGAAATATGAGGATTTAAAGCCACTTCACATTCTTCATATTCACCAGCTAAATACAAACTGCGAGCAAAATCTAAACTAGCAGTGTCAGACAAATAATTCTGATTATAGGCAAATAAAGGAAAACAAATAAAAAAACCGATTAGTACATTTTTAATCATGGATAATCAATTAATTTACCCAATTCATTTGTTTGGTAATTTCTTTTATGACTACCACCACCGTTACACCTGTTTAACCTATCGAAGGTTAAAAAAATAGCTTTAAAGAATGAATATTTTTTAAAACAATCACGAGAATAAGATGAACAGGAAAGTTCGAATTCACAAACCTCACCATCTTGTGAAGAGAGTAAAACTTTATATACCTTGTGTAATCCCTTATATTCCTTTTTAACCAGATTTGGTCTGTTTTGATCTACATCATTCCAAATAGAATTTTGGGCCGCCAATGAAAGGTTAAAACAAATGAAAATAAGCAATAAAACTTGTTTCAAATCAATTTAAAATTTTAAAAGTATTGCAAAATACATCCTTAAAGTAAAATAATTATGGAAAATTTGAAATCTAGTTAGGTTTTTAATATTCTTGTGAAAATTAAACTATTACCTATGAAATTAAAATTTCTACTCTTTGCTTTTTTAACTATTGTTTTTCAGCAATCTAGCTTCGCTCAAGAAGAAGAGGGTGCTCTTCAAATTAAATTAGATGATGAAGAAACAAATTATGCTATTTATCCCGTAGCAGAAAATGGTTTTCTTCTTAGAAATGAGTTAAGTAATACAAAAAGAAACACTTCATCCTATAATTTTACAAAGTATGATACAGACCTTAAAAAAGATAAATCTTACAAAATAAATTTATTGAAAAAACAAACAATATGCTTTTCAAAATATGTAGGTGGCAATTACTTTTATCTTGTAACAGGATTAGATTTAAATTATTCTGGTGGAGTCGGTCAAACTGCTTGTAAACAATTTACTTGTTACAGGCTTGATTTAACCAATATGACTGCTAAAACAATCAATGTTACTACTAAAACTCCATTCCATATCAAAGATTTAACCGAAATGAATGGCACTATTTTATTAAGTGGTATTTCAGCTCTTTCTGCTAAAGATTTGCAAACAAAAATATGTTATTGGACCTTCTTATGTTACATACCATTATTTTTCTATAAACCAGAAGGACATCCGGTATTGATTAAGTTAGATTTTGAAAAAAAGACAGGTAATAAAAAGGAAATTGAATTTCCAAACACATCAAAGGTTTATACAAATATTTTATCAGTAGATTATAGTGATACACTTGGGAATGTAGATATGTTGCTTTTTTCACATACAAAAAAAGTAACTAGAGCTTATGTGAAACCTGTAATAAATGACAAAGCTGGTAAAGAAATTGAATTAAAATTTCCAGCAACAAAAAACATTACTAGTGGTAAAATTTTTACAAAAAGTAGTACCGATAAATATGTTGCCGGTTTAGTTGGTGATACTAAAAAAAGGAATTCAGCTAAAGGAACTTTTGCAACTACCAATGGTGTATTTCTTGCTTCAATTGTGGGAGGAAAATTAATTTATAATAAAATAAATAATTTTTCAGATTTCAAGAATTTTAAATTTCTTTCAAAAAATGGAGAAAAGCTAGCTAAAAGAAGAGAAAAGAAAAATCGAAATTTAAGTGTTGCAATTACTACTACTACGCATTATATAACGGAAAATGAAAATAATGTTCTGGTAATGGGTGAAGCTTATTTTCCTACATGGAGAACAGAAACTCGTTATACAACTGGTGCAAATGGCCAAAGAGTTGCAACAACAGTTACTATTTTTGATGGATATCAATGGTTAGGTGGTTATGTAATTGCATATGATAAAAATGGAAAAATGTTATGGGAAAATGGAATGAAGCTTGGCAGAATCATCAAATCCTACAGCAATAATAAAAGATTAAGTTTTGCTGAAAGTGATAATGGAGATATCGTTATAACCTGTGCATTAGGAGATCAAATCCAAACAAAAACTATTCATGAAAATGGGAATGCTGATGACGATAGATTTATTGATATTAAAATTGCTGATGGTGGCAAAAAGAAAGCAAACAAAAGAGATAATACTTTTGCCGCTAAAATAGAGCCTTGGTATGATAATTTTTATATAGCATATAACTTCCAAACCATCAAAAAAGATAAAAAGGAAAAAGGTGAAAAATATAGCAATTATCTAAATATCAATAAAATAAATATGTCGAATGATTAAATCATAGGCCGCGTAATTTTATAACAAACAACAAAACATCCAATTTATTTTGAAATTAAATTGGATGTTTTGTTTATAAACTAAATCAAATAAAAAAATAAATGAAACTATCAAAACTACTCTTAGCATTATTTGCTAACTTATTGTTTTTTAGTTTACAAGCGCAGGAAATTGAAAAAACAACAAAAGTTAAACTGGAAACAGAACAACCCGATTATAAAATCTTCTCACTAAATGAACATGGTTTATTATTGGGACATTATCCTGAAATTCTTGGTACAGGTTACGAATTGAAATATACCCGCTACGATCAAAATCTGAAAGAACTCAAAACATTTAAATTGAAACTAGGCAAAAAAGAAACTGTTGGTTTAAGCAAGTATTTTGGAGATAAATATTTCTATTTCGCTGTAGGGAAAGACTTAAACAAAACCCGCTCAAAAGGCTGGGGAGCTGCATTTAAGGAATTTACCCTTTACCGATTAGATATTGACAGAATGGATGTAAAAACAGTAAATTTTAAAACTGAAACAGCTGTTCATATTCGTGATTTGGTTTTTAGAAATGATATTCTTTTTATTCATGGACAGGCTAAAGAAAGCGTAGCTGATTTTGACAAGGTTTTGTATCTCTCACTAATTACATGTTTTGTTCCCATGATTATTCATAAATATGTAGCGCATCCTTTTATTTTTGAGGTTGATTTCAACAAAAAAACAAACAATAAAAATGAGTATTTCATGAATAATTTCGGAAAAACATCCACCGATTATTATTCATTTGAATTTCGTGATACAACAGATAATATCAACTTATTACTAGCTTCCTGGACAAAAAAATCTTCTCGAACATTTTATCAAAAAATAGAAAACAAAAAGGCTCAAAAAGAAGTAGAACTTACTTTTCCAGATAAAATGACTGCTGTAAATGGAAGGATTTTTAATATGAATGAATCGAAAGATTTGGTAGCGGGAATATATGGGGAAACTAAAAAAGTAAATCCATTAACTGTAATAGATAAGAAATATTCAGGTATATATATATCTAAGATTGAAAATGAAAAATTAAGCTTCCTTACTGCGACCAAATTCCAAGACTTTAATCAGTTCAATTTTTTCCCTAAATACTTTAATAAAAACAAAGAGTTTACAACTTATATTCAAGACTTAATTGAAAAAGATGGTAAGTACTATGTTTTAGGAGAATCTTATTTTCAGAATTGGAAAGTTGTAATTACCACCCACTATGATAGGAATGGCGGCAGATACACATCAGAAGGACTTGCGCCGGATGGATTAGTTTGGATTGGTGGATTTGTAATTTGTTATGATCACAATGGTAAATTACTTTGGGAAAACGGTTTAAATATTGCCGATAAAATTGTAGTATATAATAACAATACAAAAATAAAATTCAATGAATCCGAAGATGGAGGATTTGAACTTCGTTATGAATTCCCTGATAAAACACAAATTAAAACAATTGATTTAAATGGAAAAGCATCTAAAGATCAATTTATCGATGCTCAAAACGAAGTAAATAAAGTTACCAAAGACAATAAAAAAACAGTGGTGCTTGCTCAAAACGAGTTGGTTTGGTTCGACGATAACAAACTCGCTTATGAATTTAAACAAGAAAGAAACAAAAAAATCATTGGTAAAAAATTTGATTTATTTCTAACCCTTAAAAAGATAAAATTCGATAATGAATAAATTTATTTTAATCCTATTCTTACAGCTTTTTGTTATTCAATTTTCAAAAGCTCAAATTTTTCAAGCAAGCGGGAAAATTGGCAAACCTTTTTTGGAAATTATTAATTACGCTCAGCAAGATAATAGCAAATACAAAAGTAGAAATGAAAAGAAATTTGCAATCGAAATTGATTTCGAAATGCGAAATTTTCTCAATTCAGGAAGAGTAATTTACAATTGTGAAGCATCTGAATATGTAGAAAAAGTTGCAGATAAACTACTCAAAAACAACCAAAATCTTAGAAATGAACTTAGCTTTTATATTGTAAAATCTACTGATGTAAATGCTTTTACTTATAGTAATGGAATGGTGTTTGTACACATTGGTTTGCTTGCAAATGTAAAGTCGGAGGCTCAATTGGCATTTATTCTCGCCCATGAAATTTCACATTACCAACTACACCACTCATTTGAAAAATACAAACAGTCCAAAATTCAACAAAAGAAAGCTGCAAAAAGTAATGGAGATGGAGCAGAAGCTTTTTTAAACTTAATGAGTTATAGCAGAGATAAAGAATTAGAAGCAGATAAAAATGGTTTGAAATTATTCTTACAATCTGATTATGCAAGCTCTGCTAGTTTAGGAGTATTTGACGTATTAAAATTTGCTGATTACCCTCTTGAAAATAAAATGATTCTTAGAGAAAGTTTTGAAACTCCTTTCTTTAAAATTTCTCCTATTATTTTTCCTGATACTGCAAGCTTAATCCAAAATATTGAAGATGCTAATGATAGCTTGTCTACCCATCCAAATATCTTAAATAGAATCACAAATATTAAAAAAGAACTAAAAAATACCTCTGAAAAGGGGTCAAATTTCTTGGTAAGTGAAAATCAATTCAATCAAATAAAAAGAGCGTCAAGAATTGAATTATCAAATATTTATTTACTAGAAAGAAATTATATAAGTGCATTTTATAATTCTTTTATTCTTTTAGAAGAAGAACCGCAAAACAAAGAATTGTTATTATCGGAATTAAAAGCATTGTTCTTTATTCAGAACTATCTAAATCAAAACCTAAAATCAAAAATCGCTTTATCACCTAAAAAAATAAAAGGTGAAATTCAGAAACTGCATGCTTTTTTTAATAAAGCTCAAAAATCAGATATGAACGCATTTATTCTCCGTTTATCATGGAGATTACGCTCTAGTCTTGGAAATGATCCTGATGCTATCAAGTACTCAAATTTTTGTATCAAAGACTTTGGCACTTATGTAAGTAAGAATTATGAGCACTTTAAACCCATTTCAGAGTTTCAAGATACCTTATTCATTCACAACTACGAATACAATAAAAATACAAGTAGTAAAACTTCAAAATCAGGATTAAAATCTTTAAAGAGAAAATCCGAATATCCGCATTATAGCATATCCCATTTTGCTATGTCAGATTTTATCGAAGACAAAAACTTTAAACAAACTTTTGAAGAAGTAACAAAAGGACTTGAATCGAAAACGATTGATGAATCTGATTCAAAAGAGGATGAAGCAGAAAAAGATGAAGCTTTAATTACAAAAAGAAAATCGGCCTTTACAAAAAAAGAGAAACCATTAATTGATGAAGCAATTAAAGATTTGCTTGTTGTTGACATTAATAATTTATTCTTCGACTTAAGAAAAGAAGACCCATTAAGATATTTAACCGTTAAGGAAAAACAATTAGAATTATTAAACTTGATTCAAGAAACAAGTAAACTAAACGGAGTAAAGGTACATGTATTTAATCCAATAGAATTAAACGAAAATGATAGCGCTATTTATTCTGAAAGAGTTGCTATGAAAAACTGGATTAAAAGTCGCCTAATTGGAGATGAATATGAATACGCTGATTCAAAAGACCAAGAAGTAATTCAGAAAATTATTAAAAAATACAATGCAAAACACATCTGTTTTATCAATAGCATTGCTGCATTAGATCAAAAAGAAGTTGGTGAAAATCAAATCGGTTTATTCTTATTAAGTTTTCTAGTTCCTCCTTTGCCTATTTATTTTGGATATCAATTATTTAAACCATTAAAGGCAAGTGGTATGTATATTCCAATTTACAATTTGGAAAATGGGAAAATTGCCTATAAACATGAACAATATTTTAATGATTTGAACAAGATTGATTTTACTCGTTCTGAATTTTATAATTTCTTTTTTATCATATCGAAAAATGCATACAAATAAACTATTACTAATTATATTAATGTTTGTTCCATTGTTTTCATTTGGAACAAAAGCACCAGGATATTTAGGTAAGAAAACTCAGATTGGGGCTTATATCTGTTATATGCCCGACTATTTATCGTTGAGAGATGGTGATACAAGAGATTATAATTTCAACAAAAAATCACTTTTTATTCCAAGTATTTTATACAATTTCCAAGTTTCAAGGGTGGTTAGCAATAAAGTTGATTTAAGTCTTCAAGTTGGTTTTCTTCGATATGGAATCATAAGTCCTGAAAATGAGATTTTCTTTCAGCAACCAGTTTTAGCTAATGGAAATGAGGCTGTGTATTCAAGAGCTTCAGGGATGACCTATAAATTTATCGCTCGATTAAATAGAGATTTTCAATCACCATTAGGCAACTATCATGGATATGGAATAGCTATTTTAAACCAAAATGTTGAAATGGTTGATAAATTCGAAAACACAAATGAATTGGCCAAAATTAGTGATGTTGGTTTGTGTTTTGAAACAGGTACAAGAAGGCATATTGGTGCTAATTTAATTTTGGACCTTGGTATTGAAGCTACATTATTTATAAATGGTTTTTCTCCAAATAATGATGGGTTTGATAATGATTTCAAAGAATATTCTTTAGCAATGAACAGAAAAATTTATGCCAGAAGAAACATTGCAAATTTTAAATTAGGTTTGAATTATATCTTTTAATCTTATGCAATCAAAAGAACTTACTGTTGAGGCCTATATAAACTCTTTACCCGAAGAAAGAAAGCTTCCAATGATGAATCTTAGAAACATCCTTTTGAAATCAATTCCAAAAGGATTTAAAGAAGAAATGTCTTATGGAATGATTGGGTATGTTGTACCTCATAGTTTGTATCCCAAAGGTTACCATTGCTCGCCTGAATTACCATTGCCTTTTCTTAGCGTCGCTTCTCAAAAGAATTTTATAGCAATTTATCATATGGGAATGTATGAGAAACCTGAACTTCTAAACTGGTTTACCAATGAATATGCACAAAGGGTTAAAGGCAAATTAGATATGGGTAAAAGCTGCATCAGATTTAAAAAGCCTGAAAATATTCCTTTTGATTTAATTGGGGAACTAGCTAGTAAAATGACAACCAAAGAATGGATTGAGACGTATGAAAATGCTTATATTAAAAAGTAAATCCGGGTTTAATTAGTTTTCAAAAATTCATTTATTCATCAAAAACAGTACTTTAGTTTAAATTTTCAAAACCATAATGATGAAAAAATACGCTATCGAAATTAAATGGGCTGCTCTTTTTTCTGTAATGTCGCTCGTTTGGATGTTCCTGGAAAAAATGATTGGATTACATGATGTTTACATAGATAAACACATGTATTATACTAATTTGATTGCCATTCCAGCTATTCTTATTTATGTTTTAGCTTTGTTAGAAAAGAAAAAGAAATTCTATAACGGAAACATGAATTTCGGACAAGCTTTTGTTTCAGGTACTATTATTTCAGTAATTGTTGCTGTGTTAAGTCCATTAGTTCAAACCATCACTTCACATGGTATAACTCCGGATTACTTCAAAAATGCTATAAAATATGCTGTTGAGAATAAACTGATGGCGCAAGCAGAAGCTGATGCATTTTTTAACCTGAATAATTATATCATTCAAGGAATTTATGGTGCCATTATTATGGGCATCATTACAACAGCAATTGTAGGATTATTTGTTAAAACCAAGGAAACAAACAAGGCTTAATAATCATTCAAAAATCTATTGTTAAAAACTATTGAACGACTTTGTTCAATAGTTTTTTTATTTTCACGGCATGACGAATTCTGATATTGCAGATATACTAAAACTCTATGCCGATCTTTCCGAATTACATGGTGGAAATCCATTTAAAATAAAGTCGTTTGCATCGGCTTCATTTAATATCGATAAGATGCCTCAAGCATTAAATCAACTCGATTTAGCGGCATTAGAAAAAGTTCCGGGTATTGGTAAAACGATTGCTGTAGTGATTGATTCTTTAAATAAAACAGAAACTTTTCCTGAGCTTCAAAAACTATTAGAAGAAACACCTGAAGGTGTTTTGCAAATCATGAAAATTAAAGGAATCGGACCAAAAAAAGTTGCTTTAATATGGAAAGAACTCGGTATTGAGTCTGTTGGAGAATTGCTTTATGCTTGTAAAGAAAACCGATTGGTACAAGCAAAAGGTTTTGGTGCCAAAACACAGGAAAGCATCAAAAAACAGATTGAATTTATGTTTGCCAATGCACATAAGTTCCATTACGCTAAAGCAGAAGAACCTGCCATTGAATTGTTAAAAGACCTACAAGAACAAGTGCACGAACTTGCCTCGTTTTCGGGAGCAATTAGACGTTGCTGTGAAATACTGGAATGTATTGATTTTATTGTACCTTATACTGATTTAGAATCTTCAATTACTGCTATTGCAAATATCCCTTTTCTAAGTGAAATTGAAGTTTTTGATGATCTAATTGAAGCTAAGTTAGGCTCCTACCCTGTTTCGATTAAATTAGTTCCTGAAGAAAATTTCTATTTTCAATTATTTATTGAATCTGCTTCTGAAGAGCATTTAAAACAATTGGATGTTCTGCCTGATGAAAACATTGAATACAATTCCGAAGAAGAAGTTTATGAAAGCATTGGTTTAACTTATATCGAACCGGAATTAAGAGAAGGTCGTAATGAAATTTCACTTGCAAAATCAAACCAATTACCTGAATTAATAGAATACGAAGATTTAAAAGGTCCTTTACATAACCATAGTCAATGGAGCGATGGACAAAATACCATTGAAGAAATGGCGCTTTGGTGCATAAAAAAAGGCTATTCTTATTTAGGAATGGCCGATCATAGTAAAGCCGCTTTTTATGCTCAGGGACTTTCTGAAGAAAAGGTTTATACGCAACAAAAAGAAATTGATGCGCTGAATCTTAAATACCCAAACTTTAAAATATTTAAAGGAATTGAATGTGATATTTTAAATGATGGTAGTCTTGATTATGATAATGATATTTTGAAGACCTTTGATTACGTTGTAGCTTCTGTTCATAGTAATCTTAAAATGACCGAAGAAAAGGCCATGATGAGGTTATTAAATGCAATTGAAAACCCATATACAACAATACTCGGTCATCCAACAGGAAGATTATTATTGATGAGAGAAGGTTATCCCATCAACCATAAAAAAATAATAGATGCTTGTGCTGCAAATGGAGTTCATATTGAAATAAATGCCAATCCATACAGGTTGGATTTAGATTGGAAATACATTGACTATGCAATGGAAAAAGGTGTGATGTTAAGTATCAATCCGGATGCACATGAATTAGATGGATTCCTGGATATGTATTTTGGAACATTAGTAGCCAGAAAAGGCGGATTAACAAAAGAAGCCTGTTTAAATTGCTTAGATACCTCAGAAATTATGAAGAAATTCAGGAAATAAATAAGTTCGGTTCCGAAATTAAAACTTGATTTTAAATTGTCAAATCCAAAAGTAAGAATCTAAACTTTAACCTAAACCCTTTTTCAATTTAGAGTAAATATTAAAGTTGCATCACAATTTTTATTTGCGTGGAGCATAAT
>JBIPMI010000069.1:0-10829 GCA_044369215.1 Bacteroidia bacterium
AATGAAACCGGCCAAGTTTATTCAGGTGTAAATGGAATTGCTGATAGGCTTACATCTAAATCCATCGATTTAACTTCTTCTTCAGGAAATTTGGTTTTGAGTTTTAATATCCAGGCAGGAAATAGTTTTGTAGATGGTGATAGCATTGTTTTGGAAGCTTTGTCTGCAAATCAGGTTTGGACAACAATTTGGTCGGCAGGAACCATTCTAAAAACGCCAAGAGAAATTTATCTTTTAATTGATCCTACTGTTTTTAAAGGTTCAAATTTTAGTTTCAGATTTAGTTTTTTAACCAATTTTGATCAAGATAAAGTTGAATCTTTTATCCTAAGTAAACTCGTTTTAGCCAATCAAATTCCATTGCCATTTTATTCTTCATTACAAAGTGGAGTTTCATTTAGCCAAGCTTTTGCCGGTCCCGATATTACAACTGAATCAATTAAAAGTGGTTCGTTTATGGGTCAGGGATTTGTTTTTGACGCTTTAAATTCTAGCAATATCGCTTATACAGGTTCATACGGAGGTGCAGATACATTGTTTATGCATTCAATTCCCGTATCAGCTTATCCTGCAGGCGATTCATTGTTTTTGGGTTTTTCAGTTGAGGCGCTATCAGGTGCAAAAAGTACGGATAGTTTAATATTGGAATTTAGAAACAATTTGGGCGTATGGACACGCCAATCAGTATTTCATCTTCAAAATAATTCCGGAAACAGAGATTACCAGATTTTTGTAAATTCAGGCAGAAATCGCCATCCTTTTTTTAGAGCCAGATGGATTCTAAAATCGGCTTTATCTGCTAATGATACTTCTAAGTTTTTACTTGGAGCAATTCGTTTCACCAGAAGAATCTCTTTGCCTTTTGTTGATGATTTTTCAGCTTCAAGAATTAAACCTGATAGAACAAAATGGGTTGATTCATTTGTATACATCAATAACCAATTTCCGGTTGAACAAGCATCAGTGCAGGTTGCTACTTTCGATGGTTTAAATCAATACGGAAATGCATATTCTTTATTTGCATTAAAAGGTGATGCCGATTTGTTGAATACTTATTCCATGAATTTGAAGTCACTAAAGCTATCAGATTCTGTTTATCTAAGTTTTTTTTATCAGTATGAATTACAAGGTGAAACAGGACAATTTTTTCCTGATGATTCATTTACTGTGATGATGAGAAATAGTAGGTTTAATCAAAATGAATTTAAAATTTTGTGGCAACTATCAGCCAAAGATGCTACACCAAATGCATTTGTTCGGGTTGATATTCCTATCACCGATACCGCTTTGTTTCATGATGATGTTCAAATTCGTTTCAAAAATAGAGGTAGTTTAAGTGGAAATTTAAGTCATTGGCACCTCGATTTTGTTCGCTTTGATAAAGCCAGAAGAAAAAATGATGCTTATAATGATGTTTCATTAACAAATACACCTCCTGTAAGGTTAGGAATGTATTCATCAATGCCATGGAAACATTATGATGTAAATAAACCTAAGTATGGCAATGATTCAGTGAGTTTAAGATTTGTAAACCACGACCAACAAACCTACTTATTGGATTATTTTAGAACAATCACCAATCCGGAAGGAAGTAGTATCGAACAATTTAATAATGTAAGTAATATCCTGTTTAGAAGTGATACTGTAGTAAAATTCAATAGACCTTTTGCTTTCACCGGTTCCTTTGGTTCGGCTGATAGTTTGGTGTTTAATACAACTTATAAAATTGGTTTATCAAGTAGTCAGAAAGATGCCATTTCTTCAAATGATACTTTTTCTGTACCAACAGTTTTTAGCAATTTTTTTGCTTATGATGATGGATCTGCTGAGGCTGGTTATGGAATCAAAAACAAAACAAACAGTGGAGCTGCTTTAAAATATGTTTTAGAAGTTCCTGATACTTTATATGGAATGTATGTTTTCTTTAATCAGAGTGAAAGTAATGTAAGCAATCAATCATTTAATCTAAAGGTTTGGAAATCTATTTCAAGAGTAATGGAACCTGCTAATGATGATGTATTGTTATATAAATCTGCTGATTTGAAACCGGTTTATGATAACAAAGTGAATGGTTTTGCTGCATTTAAAATTGAACCACCAATTGCTTTAACAGATAGTTTTTATATTGGATGGGAGCAAGCTCAGGCTTATGTTTTGAATATTGGAATGGATAAAAATTATCCTTTTGGCATCAATAGAAACATGTTCTTTAAACAAGATGGACAATGGTATCCATCAGAAATGACAGGTGCTTTGATGATGCGTCCAATTGTTGGAAAATGGATTGATTTACCTGCTTCGATTAGTGAAAATCAAAATATAAATACAGAAAAGTTAAGTGTTTATCCAAATCCTTCAAACGGAAAATTCAAGATTAATTCAATCAAAAATGAAGAGTTTCTTGTTAAACTTTATGATTTATCAGGAAGAGAATTAATTCAAACAGAAAGTCAAGAAAAAGAAGTTGATTTAAACGGATTTAATTTTGGCGTTTATTTGTTGAAAATTGAATCGAAACAAAGCGGAAATACAAGTGTTTTAAAAATAATAATACAACCCTAAAAATTATATGGAAGATATCAGTGTATCAGAATTAAAAGAAAGAATGGATAAAGGTGAAAATCTACAT
The DNA here is from genome assembly GCA_044369215.1 of Bacteroidia bacterium. Classification (GTDB taxonomy): domain Bacteria; phylum Bacteroidota; class Bacteroidia; order UKL13-3; family UKL13-3; genus CAISCU01. Next base: position 2,630 of record JBIPMI010000069.1, read on the forward strand.
GTTTATGATGTAAGAGAATTACATGAATATGAAGAGTTTAATATTGGAGCAAAACTTATTCCTTTAGGAGAATTGCCAGGCAGAACTTCTGAATTGGAGGTTCTGAAAAATGAAGAAATTATTCTTCATTGCAGAAGCGGTGCAAGAAGTGGAAATGCAAAAATGTACTTGGAAGATTTTGGTTTTACCAAAGTGAGAAACCTTTTAGGAGGAATGTTAGCTTGGAGAGATAAATTTGGTGCATAATTTTCATGTTTGAATCAAAAAGATTTCTATTTAAAAAGGGATGGCTGAAATTAATTTTTTGGCCATTTATTTTTATAATGATTTTGGAGTCGGTCTTTTGTAATGAACCCAAAACAAAAACAGCTGAATTTCTGAATCATGATACATCAGTGCATTATGTTGGGATAGAAGCATGCCGCTCTTGTCATGCAGATATTTATAACAGTTTCATTCAAACAGGCATGGGGCAATCATTTGCTCCGGCTACTCGCACAAAATCTTCAGCAAAATTCAATCACCAGAAACCTGTTTTCGATAAAAAACTAGGCTTTTATTATTTGCCTTTTTGGATTGGTGATTCACTCTATATCAAAGAATTTAGTCTTGAAGGGAAAGATACAAATCACCAAAGAATAGAAAGAGTTGATTATATCATTGGCTCAGGACAACATACCAATTCGCATTTGGGATTTAGAAATGGATATGTATTCCAATTGCCATTAACCTGGTATGCACAAAAACAACAATGGGATTTACCTCCTGGATTTGAAGGTGGGCGAAATGTTCGTTTTTCAAGAGAAGTTGGTATGGAATGTATGAGTTGTCACAATGCCATGCCCAAAGCTGATGAATCTGCTATTAATAAGTTTATATCCATTCCTAATGGTATCGATTGTGAAAGGTGCCATGGTCCGGGAGAATTACATGTAAAAGAAAAATTAGCCGGAAATATTGTTGATACAAGTAAATATGCAGATTATACCATTGTAAATCCCCAAAGGCTAAGTTGGGAGAGGCAAACAGATTTATGTCAGCGTTGCCATTTACAAGGAAATGCGATTTTAAAATCCGGGAAGGGTTTTGGTGATTTTAGACCCGGCATGAAACTGGCGGATTATTACAATGTTTTTATGCCCAAGTTTAAAGGTGCAGAAAACGAGTTTATCATGGCGTCTCATGCACAGCGTTTGCAAGAGAGTAAGTGTTTCATTCAATCAAATAAAAACATGGATTTGAGTGCAGTAAATACAGGAATGAATTTAACCTGTATCAATTGTCATAATCCTCATGTTAGTGTTAAATATACAGGCAAGCAAATCTTCAATAATGCTTGTATGAAATGCCATGATAATCAGGCTTGCAAAGAAATTCCTGAAAATAGAAGAGCCATTAATAATAATTGTGTAAGCTGTCACATGCCTAAAAGTGGCACTGTCGATATTCCTCACGTTACGGTTCACGACCATAAAATAAGGAAACCAAGCAAAGCAAACGAAATTAAATCTATCAGAGAATTCGCCGGCTTGTATTGTGTTACAAAAGGAAACTTAACAGAATTAGATCAGGCACAGGCCTTTTTAAATTATCGTGAAAAATTTGAAGGTGAATCGAAAGTTTCGTTTGATTCAGCAGCATTTTTTATACAAAAACTAAGAGGAACTGAATCTTACGCTGCTTTACAGATTCATTATGCATTCTTGCAAAATGATGATTTAGGTGTTTTAAAAGTAGCATCAAATATCGATACAAAACAAACCAATGATTATTGGATGGCTTATAGAATTGGACAATCAGCATTTAATGTACAGGATTTTCCAAAGGCTGAAATTTGGTTAAAAAGAGCTTGTGAAATCGCACCAAATAATCTAAAATTCAAAAACAAACTGATGTTGGCTTGTTTAATGAATGGTAAAATTGAAGAAGCAATTCGTGTGCAGGGAACTTCTCTTTCAATTTATCCAAACCAAGAAGATGCCTGGTCGAATTTAGGCTTTGCTTATGCCAATTTACAACAGTTCGATAAAGCGCTTGAGTGTTATAATAAGGAGTTAAAATTATTTCCATTTCACCAACAGGCTTTAGTAAATAGAGCAGGGGTTTATCATCTGTTGGGGAAAGATAATTTGGCGATAAAAGATTTAAAATTGGTTTTAAAAATCAATCCAAATGAAAGCAAAGTGAAAGAAATGCTAAATGCTTTAAAGTAGCTGTAGTAAAAATTTCAGAAAAATCCTTTAATTCGTAAAGATGCCCTATCAATTTTTTAACAGATATCTTCAGACAAAAAAAGGAATAAAGTTTCTTTCTTTTTTTATTGCCGGTTTATTAATTGTTGCTGTCTATAAAATTTATGCTGATTTTTTCTCGCCTAATATCAAAGGTTCAGATAAGCAATTCAGCATTGTTTATGTGCCATCAACCAAGAATTTCGACAGACTATGTTATGATTTGGATAACAAAGGAATTTTAATCAATATTCATTCATTCCGACGATTTGGGAAATTGTTGAATTTAGATGAAAAGCTAAAACCGGGAAGGTATAAAGTAGCAGCCGGAATGAGCAATTACGAGTTTGTTAAAATATTGATGAGAGGAAGTCAGGAATCTGTTAACCTGGTTTTTAATTATGCTGAAAGAGCGGAAGATTTATCTGCTTTTTTTGGTAAAAATCTGGAATTAGATAGCACTACATTATTGAGTATTTTAAAGAATCAGGATGAAGCAAAGCTCCATGGATTTGATACCAATACTTTTGTAGGAATGTTTATTCCCAATACCTATAATTTGTATTGGAATACAGGTTCAAAGGAACTCATAAAAAGGATGGATAAGGAATACAAAAAATTCTGGACACAAGAGCGTTTGGCAAAATCAATTCATCAAAAACTATCGCAAGCAGAAGTAAGTACTTTGGCATCTATTGTTCAGAAGGAATCAAACAAAGAAAAAGAAATGCCGGTGATTGCTGGAGTTTACTTGAATAGACTAAGAAAAGGCATTCCCTTACAAGCAGATCCAACAGTAATTTTTGCATGGAACGATAAAAGTATTAGAAGAGTAAGTTCGGTTCATACGGCAATTCAAACGCCTTATAACACCTACATGAATGCCGGATTACCGCCGGGTCCAATATGTGTTCCAAGTATTCAGGCCATAGATGCGGTATTAAATGCAGAGGAACATGGTTATTATTATTTCTGTGCAAGAGAAGATTTTTCAGGCTACCATTCATTTGCAGCAACCTTTCAACAACACCAGGTTAACGCTAGAAGATACCAGCAAGCATTGAATAGGAATGGCATTCAATAACCATGGGCTGAAGCCCATGGCAAGGGACATTGATTTTTGGGATACGAATCCGGATGAGATTAAGCTTGAAGTTAAAAAAGCAATTGAGGAAATAGAAAATGGTCAATTTGTAGCCAATGAAGATGTAATGAAAAATTACGTGAAATGGCTAAAAAAATAATTTGGTCAAAAAGAGCAATTTTAAGTTTTGATAGAGTTATTGCTTATTTACAAGAGGATTGGACAGAAATGGAAATTCTAAAATTTATAAATCAAACAAATAAAATTTTAGGTTAAATTCAGTCAGACTTTGTAAAGTTTAAGAGGTCAGGAAAAGTGGACGTCTATGAAGCACTTATTACATAACACAATCTTTTAATTTATAGAGATAATAGTGATAGAATTGAATTGCTGGTGTTTTATGATAAACGCCAGAATCCAAAGAAAAAGAAATTGTAAATTAGAAAGTAATCCATATTAAGAACCAATATCTACTCTTTTAAAGTAATAAAAGTGAATACTCCTTCATAAAGATTTTAAACAAAAAAAGCTGCCAAGGGGCAGCTTTTTTTGTTATGATGGAATTGAAATTAATCTCTTCTTCCCAAATAAATTTGTAGATAATATAACAATGTGGCAATTGATGCGATGGCTGCAACTACGTATGTCATGGCTGCCCATTTTAATGCATCTTTGGTCATTGGATATTCTTCATCTCTTACCATGCCTCTGTCGCTTAACCAAGCTAAAGCTCTTCTGCTGGCATCAAATTCTACAGGTAAGGTAATTACTGAAAAGAATGCAGTTACTGCAAATAATACGATTCCCAATAATAACAATGATGGGAAAATATTAATGGTGAAAATACCTGCAATCAAAATCCATTGTACCCATTTAGAAGCAAAACTTACTACCGGTACTAAGCTCGATCTGAAGGTTAACCACGCATAAGCATTGGCATGTTGTACTGCGTGTCCACATTCGTGTGCAGCAATGGCTGCTGAAATTACACTGCGGCCATAAAATACATCATGACTCAAGTTCACAGTTTTGTCTTGAGGATTGTAATGGTCTGTTAATTGTCCTTCAGTGCTCAAAACCTTTACATCGTAAATGCCGTTTTCGCGTAACATTTTTTCAGCAATTTCTCCTCCGGTTAATCTGTTACTTAGGGCTACTTCTGAATATTCTTTAATTTTTGATTTGAATCTCCAACTTACCAATAAACTAAGCAAGAATGGAAGGATTAAATAAACTATGTATGACATGATTTTTAAATTTTTATAAGTTGATGTTTACAAACTACGTACCAATCGCACCAAAATTACAATGATGGCAAAAAGGAACATATAAATGCTGATTCTGTTGATTCCATGCATCATTTTTAAGTTAAATGATGACGGACTGTCAGGATTTGGCTTTTTCCAGAATTGTAAATACGACAGAAATTTCTCCCACATAATGCAAAATATTAGATTACAAATTTACTATTAAACAATCAATACTCATATTGTTTTTTGAAACGGTTTAAGTTGACTTAAAAATATTTTTAGATTAGTCTAAAAATTATATATTTGCTATTATGTATTCATTTACAGAGGAAAACTACTTAAAAGCCATTTACAAACTGCAGGAAAGACATGAAGATGCAGTCAATACGAATTCAATTGCTGCTTCTTTAGAGACTAAAGCAGCTTCTGTAACCGATATGATTAAAAAACTTTCGGCCAAAGATTTATTGATTTACGAAAAGTACAAAGGCGTTCAATTAACAGCTTTAGGTAAAAGAATTGCCATTGATACGGTTAGAAAACACCGTTTATGGGAAACTTTTTTAGTAGAAAAACTCAAATTTTCATGGGATGAAGTTCACGAATTGGCAGAAGAATTGGAGCATATTCAATCTGAAAAACTCATTGATAAATTAGATGAGTTCCTTGGCTTTCCTGCTCACGATCCACATGGAGATCCCATTCCGCAACGCGATGGTATCATCAAACAAAGAAGCCTTTTTTTATTGAGTGAATTAGTTGATGGACAAAAAGGTATTGTTAGTGGAGTTGTAGATCATAGCTCAGTTTTTCTTCAATACCTCGAGAAAATGAATTTGGTTTTGGGTAAACAAATTCGCGTAACAGAGCAGAACCAATTCGATAAAAGTTATCAGATTTTATTAAATGAAACAGAAAACCTGCACATCAGTGTAGAGGTTGCTAAAAATGTTTTGGTGAGGTTAATTTAATATGTCAGAAAAATCATTGAGTGAAGTCCACGAATCGGTGGATGTAAATAAAACCAAAGGTAGATTCAGAAAACTACTTGCTTTCATTGGTCCTGCATATTTGGTAAGTGTTGGTTATATGGATCCGGGTAATTGGGCTACAGATATTGCCGGAGGTAGCAGGTTCGGTTATAGTTTAATCTGGATTCTTTTAATGAGTAATCTCATGGCTTTGTTGTTGCAAAGTCTGGCTGCTCGTTTAGGTATAGTAAAAGGTTGGGATTTGGCTCAAGCAAGCCGACAACAATATCCTACATGGGTAAATATTTCATTATATGCTTTTGCAGAAATAGCTATTGCAGCAACCGATTTGGCTGAAATTATCGGGATGGCAATTGGTTTAAATTTGTTGTTTGATTTACCTCTTTTATGGGGAGTTGTGATTACAGTTTTTGATACTTTTTTATTGCTTTTTCTACTCAATAAGGGCATCAGAAGATTAGAACTTTTTATCATCAGTTTGGTTGCAATTATTGGTTTGTCATTCATTGCACAAATGTTCATTGTACAACCCGAAATTGTTCCTTTAATGAAGGGTTTTATTCCGGGTGAGTTAAGCGGAGAAGCCTTATATATTGCTATCGGAATTATTGGTGCAACAGTGATGCCTCATAATTTGTATTTACATTCCTCATTGGTGCAAACACGCAGATTTAGCAGAGATGAACAGGGAATAAGAACAGCACTCAAATTCAATTTTATTGATTCAACCATTGCTTTGAATGCTGCGTTTTTTGTGAATGCTGCTATTTTAGTTTTGGCTGCATCTGCTTTTTATAAAAATGGTTACAATGATGTGGTTGATATTTCAAACGCACATGAATTACTAAAAGGTTTATTTGGAAATCTAGCTCCAACTTTATTTGCTATTGCTTTAATAGCTGCCGGACAAAGTTCTACTGTTACCGGAACATTAGCCGGACAAATTGTAATGGAAGGCTATTTGAATTTAAGGATTAGTCCTTGGCTGAGAAGAATAATTACGAGAACAATTGCTGTTGCGCCAGCTGTATTTACCATTTTGTATTTGGGTGAAGAAAAACTGGGAGAATTATTGATTCTAAGTCAGGTTGTTTTAAGCATTCAATTAGGTTTTGCTATTGTTCCTTTAATCCATTTTAGTTCTTCAAAAGCCATCATGGGTGAATTCAGGATTTCAAAATGGATGACCATTGTTTCATGGATAGTTGCCATTGTTATCATTGGTTTAAACATGAAATTGGTGATAGAAGAAGTTTCAGGATTTTTGGATAGTGATTATGGTGATATTTTCATCTTAAAACTATTGGTTTTATTGGTTGTAATTTTTGCTGTTTCTTTGTTGATATGGATTATTGCCGCACCACTTTTCAAAAAAATCATTCATAAACAAATCATTCCTCATGGTGGAGCCCAATCATTAAAATTAAAGAAAGTTGAATCCTTTAAAACTATTGGTATTACAGTTGATTTTACATCAACTGATATGTCGAGTATATCTTATGCCATGCATTTGGGTGGAATCAAAGCCAATTATATATTAATCCATGTTGTTGAATCGGCAGCTGCAATGCAATATGAAGGACAAGTTGAAGATTCAGAAACCAAAGCAGATAGGGAATATTTATTGTCGTACACCAATGAACTGAGTTTGAAAGGGTATAAAATAAAACCATGTTTGGGATTTGGAAAAAGGGTGGAAGCCATATCCAAATTCGTAAAGGAAGAAGAAGCAGATTTATTGATTATGGGAGCCCACGGACACCAAACCATGAAGGATTTTATCTTTGGTTCAACAGTTGAATCGGTAAGACATAAACTTGAAATTCCTGTTTTGGTGGTTAAATAAGAATTATGTTAACACAAAAAATCTTTGTGGTTATTTGATATTATAACTTCCCAATGAAATCTTACTGATTCCTCATTAGCCTGGTTTCAACCCATGGGAAATGAGGAATTAAAATACAAATGTTGTTTCATTTAGTCATTTAACTATTTAATTGTTTGATGTTTTGTTATTTATCAAATATTGATGTAAAGACTTAGTTCTCTTTAAACAACTATTGGTTTTCAAACTAATTTCATTTTCATTTTTTAGTTTTCAAAAGAAACCTATTTTCACTCCTATATTTGCCCCATGATTTGTCCTTTTGAAACAGGAGATGAAAAAAAGTTTACGATAACCGTTCAATCAATCGATACCGCGAGTTTCGATAGTGGTGAAGTGCATCCGGTTTATGCTACTTTTGCATTGGGAAGAGATGCTGAATGGTGTTGTAGGTTATTTGTTCTCGAAATGAAAGAAGAAGGGGAGGAAGGAATTGGTACTTTTCTTTCTATCCAGCATCATTCTCCTGCTTATATTGGTTCGAAGGTTGATTTTACAGCAAGGGTGAAATCAATTCAAAAAAATGAAATCATTTGCACCTACGAAGCAAGGGTTGGAGAGCGATTGGTAGCAACTGGAGAACAAGGACAAAAAATTTTGAAAAAGGAAAGATTAGAACAATTGTTCGAAAAAATTAAACAAGACAGTGAGTAAAACAACAGGAGTAAATATCGTCAATAAGAAGGCATCGTTTGAATTTCATATTCTTCAGAAATATACTGCAGGCATTCAGCTTACAGGTACAGAAGTGAAATCGA
>JBIPMI010000070.1:0-10819 GCA_044369215.1 Bacteroidia bacterium
TAATTGGTAAAGTTGGTCGTTTACTCAAAACCTATTCACAAAGGGGGCAATCAAAATTTGGAGATTTGGTTTCATTGTATGAAGAAACTTTAATGGGTATAAGAATCATCAAAGCATTTAATTCTCAGGAGTTTTTCATGAGAAGATTCAAAAACGAAAATGCTTTGTACACAAGAATCAATGTGGTTTCAAACAGAACAGGAGATTCAGCTTCACCTATTTCAGAAACATTAAGTGTAATGGTTTTGGCCTTTATTTTATGGTTTGGAGGAAAATTGGTTTTATCAGGAACATCAGGCGTAAATGCTGAAATTTTCATCGCATTTATAGCTGTATTCTCACAGTTACTTCCACCATTCAAAGCCTTTTCTACTGCTTATTCAAACATGCAAAAAGGAATGGCTTCATTAAGCAGAGTTAATGAGGTATTACAAAGTGAAGAAGTGATTACTCAGAAACATGATGCCAAATCGGTAAGTCATTTGAAATCATATATCGAATTCAAAAATGTAAGTTTTAAATATGCTGATGAGTATGTACTTCAAAACATCAACCTAAAAATAGAAAAAGGAAAAACTGTTGCCTTAGTAGGACCATCGGGTAGCGGAAAATCGACATTAACCGATTTAATTCCGAGATTTTATGACCCGATTGAAGGTGAAGTTATTATTGACGGTATAAATATTAAAGATTTAAAAATTCTTGAATTAAGATCACTGATGGGAATTGTTGCCCAGGAATCGATTTTGTTTAATGATAGCATTTATAACAATATCGCTTTTGGTAAAACCAATATTTCAATTGATCAGGTTGAACAAGCAGCTAAAGTTGCCAATGCACACGAGTTTATTGTTCAGACAGAAAAATCATACCAAACAAATATTGGTGACAGAGGAAATAAATTGAGTGGAGGACAGCGTCAACGTTTGAGCATTGCACGTGCTGTGAATACAAACCCTGATATTTTAATTCTGGATGAAGCTACATCAGCATTGGATACTGCCAGTGAAAGATTGGTGCAGGAAGCATTAAATAATGTGATGCAAAACAGAACTACAATTGTAATTGCACACAGATTAAGTACTATTCACAAAGCCGATTTAATTGTTGTTTTAGAAAAAGGAAAAATAGTACAAACCGGTAGTCATAACGAATTGATTTCACAGGAAGGATTGTACAAACAATTACACAATATGCAACAAATTTTGGAAGGATAATGAAATACAAAATCATTCATTTTTTCTCTAGATTTTCCAATCGTTTACGACAAGGTAAAGACCAAAAAAAAGAATGGAACAGTTATGTTGAATTGAGTAAAAATCTTTCTGAATCAACCCAAACAAACCCAAAAAATTCGCTTATTATAAGGCTTGATGATATTGGCGATTTCTTATTGTTTGCACCTGTTTTATCTGCATGGATTCAACAACAAAACCAACAGGTATTTATGTTGGCCAACAAAGCCTGGAACCCTTATTTCGATGTATTGTTTCCAAGTTCAAAAATTGAATGCATCTGGCTTGATAAAAAAGAATGGTTTTCATCTTTTGAATACAGAAAATCTATCATTGAACAACTTGTTTCTATAGCACCTGAAGAGGTGATTTATGCTTCATATACAAGGGTTTTGATATTGGAAGGAATCATCAAAAAATGTCTTACTGCTTCAAAACATTTAGCCTGGGAAACTAAGGCCGGCCCCTTTTCAAATGAACTCAATTCCGGATTTAAATTCTTGAAGAAAAGAATCATTGGTTTACATGAAACCCAAAATAATCTAGCATTTTTTGAAGACCTCAACAATGGAAAAATTGAAACCGACATTTACCTGAATTTCCCATCAAACAAAAGAAAAATTGAAGAAAAATATTTTATTATTTGTCCCGGAGGAAACCAAAAAAGCAAACAATGGCCGGCAAAACAATATGCTGAAATAGCTAATTTGGTTTTAGATAAAAATCCGGATTTAACATGTGTTTTGGTTGGTGGTCCTGGTGATGAAAAAATATCAAATGAAATCATGTTTGGAATTCATTCAACAAACACCATCAATTTAAGTGGCAAAACCAATTTGATTGAGCTGGCAGAAATCTGTAAAAATGCTTTATTTGCTTTTAGTAATGATACATCAGCTGCACATTTATGCGCCTTGCAGAAAACACCGGTTTATGTAGTTGTAAATGGAAACAGATATGGACGATTTTTCCCTTATCCAAAAAGCTTTGAAAAAGTAGCGGCCATTTACCCCAATTTGGATGAACCCACGTACGATTGGGAAGATAAAATGCCAATTGCCTCAATTACAGCCAAAAAGCTTTGGAATGTTTTTTCAGGCTGCGGCGTATAAATTGACGATAATCATTTTTTCCTTATTTAGAAAAGTTCTAAATTGCCGCCCTTATGAACCTAGCACAATTGGCAATAGGAGAAACCGCAACCATTGTTTCGGTAAACTGTGAAACGCTTTCATTAAAACTATTTGAAATGGGCGTACTTCCTGGTGAAACAGTGAGTTTAGAAAATGTAGCACCATTTGGTGATCCAATTGCTGTGAATGTAGGAGAATATAAATTATGTCTTCGTCTTGAAGATGCCTCAGAAATTGAAATAGAAAAAGCCTAGTGGAGAAAAGCATCACCATAGCCTTAGTTGGCAATCCCAACAGTGGAAAAACATCCTCGTTTAATGCCTTAACCGGATTAAAACAAAAGGTTTCAAATTTTCCAGGCACAACTGTAGAAAAGAAAACAGGAGAAACCTGGTTAGCACCTGGAATTAAACTACATGTAATTGATTTACCCGGAACTTATAGTTTGTACCCAAAATCGGCAGATGAATTGGTTACTTATGAAATCCTGAGAAACAAAGCCGAAACCAACTATCCGGATTTGGTTGTTTTTATTGCAGATGCTTCTAATCTAAAAAGAAACCTACTCCTATTTACACAAGTTTGTGATTTAGGTGTACCTGTAATTCTTGCTATGAATATGCAGGATATTGCTGCTAAAAGAGGTATCTCATACGATAATGAAATTTTATCAAAAGAACTGGGAGTTCCTGTTACCAGCATGAATGCAAGAAACAAAGAAGGTATTCATGAGTTGAAAAAATTGCTTTTAAATGAAGCTGAAAGAAAAACTACACAGTTTTATTCTTTGAATGAAGTACCTACGGATTTCCTTGAAGAAATTAGCAGGGTTACAGATAAAAAAAATCATTATGCAGCCTTACAATATGCCATCAATGCTGCTGATTTATTAAGTGAAAAATCAAAAACCATTCGTGATATTATTTCAAAATACAATTTTGATGTAAGAGCATTTCAAGAAAAAGAAGTTTTGAGTCGTTACAAAATAATCGACAAAGCGGTTAAAAATGCTAGAATAAAAAAGGAACAAACCTTAAAAAGTTCACTCAGTAAAAAAGTTGATAAGGTTTTAACCCATCGTTTTTATGGAATTGGTATTTTTCTTACGCTACTCTTTTTAATATTTCAGGCAATTTTCAGCTGGAGTTCATATCCAATGGATTGGGTAGAATGGGCTTTTGCTGAATTATCAAATTATGTTAAAACAAGCTTACCGGCAGGTATACTTAACGATTTGATAGTTGATGGAATTCTGGCAGGATTAAGTGGTGTCATCGTATTTCTTCCACAGATTGTAATCTTATTTTTATTCATTGCCATCCTTGAAGACATTGGCTATATGGCCCGGGTAGGATTTATAATGGACAGGGTGATGAGGCCATTTGGAATGAATGGGAAATCAATCGTTCCATTAATTGGAGGAATGGCTTGTGCAGTGCCAAGTATTATGGCCAGCAGAAGCATTGAAAACAAAAAAGAAAGGCTCATCACAATTTTAGTCATTCCACTGATGAGCTGCTCGGCTCGTTTACCAGTTTATACTTTACTTATCTCCATGTTAATTCCAGATACAGCTAAATGGGGACCATTTAATGTACATGGTTTGGTTTTAATGCTGATGTATTTAATAGGATTTGGAGCAGCAATTTTTAGTGCCTGGTTATTTAAACAATTCATTAAAAACGAAGAGAAAAATTACTTTTTAATGGAGCTACCAGGTTATAAATTACCTGTTGCATCAAATATTTTTATTGAACTGATAGAAAAATCAAGCGCTTTCGTAGTTGGAGCAGGGAAAATTATTGTGGCGGTATCTGTTATTCTATGGGTATTGGCATCAACTGGACCAACAGTTCAAATCAATAAAGCGAAATCTGATTATGCTGAGCAAATAAAAGTTGCATCTGAAATAAAAGCAGAACAGGTAGTTTTAGATTCATTGGAATTGAATTACAAATCACAAAGATTAGAAGCCAGTTACGCAGGACAATTTGGCAAACTAATTGAGCCGGTTATCAGACCACTTGGCTTTGACTGGAAAATTGGAATTGCACTACTAACCTCAATGGCAGCAAGGGAAGTATTTGTAGGAACTATGAGTACTATTTACAGTGTAAGCGGCTCTGATGACGATTTAGATTCAATCAGAAATAAAATGATGCACGATAAGAATCAACAAACCATGAAACCAAGTTATTCGTTGGCCAGTGTTTTTTCATTGTTGATATTTTATGCCTTCGCTTTACAATGTATGAGTACCGTAGCAATTGTAAAAAAAGAGACAGGTGGAAACAAATGGGCCATTATTCAATTTATATATCTAACCTTACTTGCTTATGGCAGTAGTTGGCTGGTTTTTAGTTTGATGTCATGAGTTTACCAAAATTGGCAGAGTAAGATAAATATTGATTTGGAATTATACTATTGATTGTTAATTGATTAAGATTTTCCACTTGATTTTTTTATTGATTCGCATATCTTTTCACGAAATTTGCAGATTCTAACAAAAAGAAGAGGAGAGAACAAGCATATATGAGGCAGCTGAAAATTAGTAAACAGTTCACGAACCGTGAAAGTAAGTCGCTAGATAAGTACCTGAACGAAATCAGTAAGGTACCTATGATTGACGCCCAGGAAGAGGTTGAATTGGCACGTCGTATCAGAGAAGGCGACCAAGTGGCATTAGAGCGTTTGGTGAATGCCAATTTACGTTTCGTAGTTTCTGTATCAAAACAATACCAAAACCAAGGATTAACTTTAGGTGATTTAATTAATGAAGGAAATCTTGGATTAATTAAAGCAGCTAAACGTTTCGACGAAACACGTGGATTTAAATTCATTTCATACGCAGTTTGGTGGATTCGTCAATCAATTCTTCAGGCTTTAGCTGATCAATCTCGTATTGTACGTTTACCTTTAAACAAAGTTGGTTCAATTGGTAGAATTGGAAATACTTCAGCCAAATTGGAACAAGAATTAGAGCGTGAACCAACTGTTGAAGAAATTGCAGAAGCAATGGATATTCCATTACAGGAAGTAGAAAATGCTTTGCGTTCAACTGGTCGTCATTTAAGTATTGATGCACCTTTAACAGACGGAGAAGACAATACATTATTAGGTATTTTAGATTCGAATGATGAACCAAGACCAGATGTTCAGTTAATCAATGAGTCATTACAAAAAGAAATCAACCGTGTTATTTCTACTTTAAGTGAAAAAGAAAGAGACGTTTTGAAATTCTATTATGGCTTAGATGGTGGTCCGGCGCATACATTAGAAGATATAAGTGAAAAAATTGGATTAACCCGCGAGCGTGTTCGTCAGATTAAAGAAAAAGCACTAAGAAGATTAAGAAAATCTAGCAAGAGCAAAATTTTAAAAGCCTATTTAGGATAAACAAAAAAGCCATCAGAAACGATGGCTTTTTTTATGATAATTTTATAATCTTTTCAAGTTCATCTACATCTAATAAATCTTTTGGTCTTGAACATGCTTTCTTCTCTATGATTAAATTATTAATATGGAGAAAGGGAACAATATTCCCCATAAGATCCGCTTTGTATGCAATTGAAAGGCATTCATCAAATTCTTCCTGAGGAAAAGCCTTCAATTCAGTCATAATATCAAGTTCTAAACCAGGTGCCAAAAATATGGTTGTCCATCCTGCAATAAATCTCATGTTCTCCAATTGTTCAAAATCCCCTAGCCCGTAATCCGAAATTGCTTTCCTTAAATTAATTCTATTAGGCCTTGTATCTTTAATCCAAATATCTAAATCTTGAGTCATTCTGCTAACTCCATGAAGTACAGAGGCAAAACCACCTACCATAATGAATTGAACATCATTATTTATAAGGGCTTTCCAAAATTCTCCCAAATCGTTATCTAAAACATCCATCTATTTTTCAGGTTTAATTATCTTCGCTTTTTTCAATTGATTATAAATCCTAATCATTTTCAAAGCAGCCTTATATCGCTCTTCATAACTTAAACTTAAACGATACTTCAATTTTTCTTCTTCCGATAAATTAAAGGGTGTCTCTTTCATAAGGCTAAAATAAACAAAAGGCATATCTATTTTTAATTATTTTGAAGTGTTCTTTAAATACTATTTACAAAATCAATGGTACCGGCCTAAGCCATAATTAACAAAATTCGAATTGCTTTCACTCAAAAACCATATTTTTTTAGTAGAATCGTAGCAAACAATAAGTTTATGGCATTAAGCAGATTTTGGAGTTGGATGATTGTATTAAGTGTATTGTACATTTTCTTCTTGCTGGTTACAAATCAACTCTATTCATTAAATGGCTTGATAAACGGAAAACAAAATGATGCTGTTTTAATCACTGAAAAACCTGTTTCATTTTTTCAGGCTGATACTGCTTTTCTTTCCTTAATTCAGCAGAATAAAGCCAATGGATACAGCAGCCACGATACATTATACAAACTGCTTGACAATGGCACTGTTGAAATGAGTTTTGGAAAACAATCAGCTGATGGCATTTTCCCTACTTGCAAAAACACCATTATGGATATTTGGCTTCCATTAATTGGATACCTTACTTTCTTTTGTGGTTTGCTTAACTTACTCAATGATTCAAATGCCATGAGTAGAATGGCTAAAATACTAGCACCATTTTTTGCACGAATATTTCCTGAATTACCAAAAAATCATCCTGCTTATGGCTTCATGACCATGAACTTCGCAGCAAATTTTTTAGGATTAGATAATGCAGCGACTCCTTTCGGACTCAAAGCCATGGAAAGTTTGCAGGAAGTAAATGACGACAAAAACAAAGCTTCCAACAGTCAGATTATGTTTTTGTGCTTGCATGCCGCTGGTTTAACACTTATTCCAACATCAATTATAGGTTACAGAGCAGCACAACATGCAGCAAATCCTGCTGATATCATGCTTCCAACGATTATCACATCTTTTATTGGAACCTTGGCAGCCCTCATTTTTGTAAGCATCAAACAAAAAATAAATCTTTTAAACGGAGTTGTAGTTTTAGCTGTAAGTTCAGTAACAGCAATCATCGCTGGATTATTATTTTATATCAGTAGTTTGAGTGGATTAGAGAAATTTCACTTTACCGGAAACCTAAGTAATGCAGTTTTATTATTTATAATTGGCTTAGTAGTTGCTTATTCCATTTGGAATGAGAAGATTTTCAAAGCCAACGAAACCAATATTTTCGACTCATTTGTACATGGAGCAAAAGATGGTTTTACAACCGGAGTTCGTGTTTTGCCGTATATGATTGCTATGCTCGTTGCACTCAGCATTTTTAGAAATTCAAGTTTAATGGGAATAGTGATGGGTGGCATTTCATCACTCATGAATTTATTTCATGTAGACCCAGAAATCACACAAGCCATTCCAGTTGCAATCATGCGTCCTTTTAGTGCCGGTGGTTCACGTGGATTTATGTTAGATGCCATGAAAACCTATGGACCTGATAGTTTAACTGGACAATTATCTTGTTTATTTCAGGGAGCTGCAGAAACAACCTTTTATGTTGTGGCTTTGTATTTTGGTTCAGTAAATGTGAAAGAAACTAGATACACTCTTGGCATCATGTTATTGGTTGATTTGGTTTGCGTTTTAGCAGGAATTGCCGTAATAAAAATGTATTTCTAAAACTGTTTTAAACTGATGGTTTCAGTTGAACTTTCAACTGAAATTTCAGTTCCAAAAGCCAGGCATAAATTTCTTTTTTCATGTCCGCATGGTAATCCAAAGACAATTGGAATTCCTAATTCCGAAAGGTGTTCATGAATGATTTCCAATGCATTTTTTCCAAAAGGAATGGCATTGTCTTTCATATCCGACATATCCCCAACCAAAACTGCTTTTAGTCCATTGAAAAAACCAGCTCTTTTTAAGCCCATCATCATTCTGTCGATATGATACAAGTATTCGTCTAAATCCTCCATGAAGAGGATTCTTCCATTTGAATTAGGTAAAGTTCCAGAGCCTAATAATGAATAAATAACCGATAAATTTCCACCATACAACTCGCCCTTTAAAACAGAATTTGTTGGAAAAGTATTCATGTTATGAGAAGCTAAAGAAATTGAAATTCCTTCACCAAAAAGTGCTTTTCTTAAACATTCAGCGCTTTCCTCATTTAATCTTTCAGGCTGAAAACTAAAAGCCATTGGAGCATGAAGGCTTGAAATATTGGTTTTTGAAAGAATTTCAGCTTGCAAAACAGTAATATCACTGAAACCTATGAGCCATTTTGGAAACTTTTGGAATGTAGTAAAATCAATTAAATCAATCATTCTCACATTCCCATAACCACCTCTGGCAATAATGATGGCATCTACATCAGAATCATCTAAAAGTTCCTGTAAACCCTTTGCTCTTTCTATATCAGTTCCGGCAAATTGGTGATGTTCACAAAATAAGGTGGAAGATAATTTTACCTGCAATCCCCATGATTGAAACAAAACAATTGAAGGTTCTATTTCAGCATAAATAACCTTCCTTGCTGTAGCAGCAATTCCAATGGTGGAACCCTTTTTTAAAAAAGGAGGAATGATAGCCATTGATTAAGAATATTTCTCGTTGAAACGAATTTTAATATCAGTTGCTACTTCCTTAACTTCTTGTTCTTTGTTTTTGTCACAAATCATTAAAACATCAGGAGTATCAACAACAATTAAATCTTTAACGCTATTTAAAACAAAAATCTTTCCATTAGCAGCTAATGAAGTATGAACCATACAATTCTGTGTATTGTAGGTAAGAATATTGGTTCCCTTTTTAACATTTCCAGCTTCATCTTTATCAGAGATTTCGTATAAAGAAGTCCAGGTTCCTAGATCATTCCAACCAAATTCAACTGGAATTACATAAACATTACCTGCTTTTTCCATCACACCATAATCTATAGAAATACTGCGTGTTTGCTCATAAATCTGTTGAATGGTTTCAGCTTCTTTAGGAGTAAAATAAGAATCAACAGCCTCTTTGAAAAGGGAGAATTGCTCAGGCAAATGTTCCTTAAATGCAGCTTTGATACTTGATATGCTCCAGATGAAAATTCCGGCATTCCATAAAAAATCGCCGCTATCTAAAAACGTTTGAGCCAATTCAAGAGAAGGTTTTTCGGTAAATGTTTTCACCATTTTCATTTCATCAGCCGATTCATGGTATTGAATATAACCATAGCCTGTATCAGGGCGACTCGGTTTAATACCAAGAGTAACCAAGGCAGGATTCTTTTGAGCGAATAACATGGCTCGTTTTACATCATCCAAAAATCTATCCTCCTGAAGAATCAAATGATCACTTGGAGCCACAATACAAACTGCATGCGTATTGATTTTACTGATTTTCCCGCAAGCATATGCAATACAAGCAGCAGTATTTTTTCCCATAGGTTCTGCAAGAATCTGTTGCTCGTTAATGCCATTGATTTGGTCTTTAACCAAACCCACATAAGCCAAATTAGTAACTATATAAATATTCTCCGGTAAAAAATCCCTTAAGAATCTATTATAGGTTTGCTGCAGTAAAGATTGGCCCACACCTAAAATATCAAGAAATTGTTTAGGGAAAGTACTTCTGCTGGAAGGCCAAAAACGACTTCCAACACCACCCGCCATAATGATGGCATAATTGTTTTTATTCTGCATATCAGCTAATTGCCTTGAATTTATGAAAATTTCACTTTGCAAAATACTTCCTATTCTTGAAACTTTTCACACTTTCATTTTAAAAAACCATTTGTTAGCATTAATTTAGTGCACTATTTAACTAGGAAAAACATTATATTTATTGGTCAGTTAGAAGTCTCATTTGAACTATTAAATTTCTAATCCCAATTTATCATTAAATTATGGCAGAACTAAAACGTGCCAAAGGAAAAACAAAATCGGAACCATCCGATTTAAAAGAAGCACTTAGAACTTATTTTGGCTTCGATAGTTTTAAGGGCGAGCAAGAAGGTATTATTAAAAATCTCCTTGATGGGAATGATACGTTTGTTATCATGCCAACAGGAGGCGGGAAATCGGTATGTTACCAATTACCGGCCCTCATGATGCCCGGAACAGCTATTATCATTTCTCCTTTGATAGCCTTGATGAAAAATCAGGTTGACTCACTCAGGTCACTTTCTCATGAGCAGGTTGCGCATTTTCTAAATTCATCTTTAAACAAAGGTGAAATTGCAACGGTAAAAAAAGACATCAATGCCGGCATGACCAAAATGCTATACATTGCTCCGGAAACCCTTAAAAAGGATGAAACAATAGAGTTCTTAAAAACTATTGATATTTCTTTTGTAGCTGTTGATGAAGCGCATTGTATTTCAGAATGGGGTCATGATTTTCGTCCTGAATACCGACGAATCAAACAAATGGTAAAGGAAATCAAAGATGTGCCAATGATTGCTTTAACAGCAACAGCAACACCTAAGGTGCAATCCGATA
>JBIPMI010000340.1:0-3212 GCA_044369215.1 Bacteroidia bacterium
GGGAACACTGCTACTAATAATGAATCACGAATCGAACAACCTTCATTATCAATAACCTGAATTCTCACATAATTTCCATAAGGTTGTGACGCTGTTGATGGAGGTAAATTATTCAAATTATCAACTAGTAATTGATTTCCGCTAATTGCTAATGGA
Source organism: Bacteroidia bacterium (assembly GCA_044369215.1). GTDB lineage: Bacteria > Bacteroidota > Bacteroidia > UKL13-3 > UKL13-3 > CAISCU01. The sequence goes on from JBIPMI010000340.1 coordinate 157, forward strand.
TTTGATGGATATGTCCAGATTCTATTCACCAATGTTTTATTGGTGGAATTTATTACAGGTAATGAAATGATATTATTAGTTCTACATAAAGGAATAGATGTAGGTCTGTTAATAATAGGCAAAAGATTAACCTTCACTTCCATTGAGTCAACATTCGAACATGTTACTCCGCCGTATGTTATATAACCAGTTACCTGATAAGTAACAGTTGCGGGAGGTGAAACTACTAAAGTTGGTTGGTTTGAAACAACCGGACTACTACCAGTAACAGGAACTTCTCTCCATTGGAAGCTATCAATTGCAGCAGTTGTACCGATTGCAGTTAATGTTATTGGTGCATCATTAAAACATATTGTTCTATTGGGACCAGCATTTACCGGTACAACATTATTAAAGAACACACTAGCACTTTCAACCCTAACGCAACCAAAATTATCCGTTTTTGTTACTGTATAAACTCCGCTATCCTTAGGAATGATTTTCATGGAAACGGAATCTTCAAGAACAGGAGAAACCGGCGACTTTCTCCATCTCCATGTTCCAACTGAGTTATTTGAATTACCTGCATTTAATGTATCAATGGAACCTGGACATAAACGCATAGCTGGAGTTAATTCCTGTAATGGTAAATTCCTTGTGAAAATGTTAAATGCAGCAGAATCTCTACAATTATTCAAATCCTGAATTAACACTTTATATGCTGTATTAGCTCCAGCGTTACTTGGAGTAAAAGTTGCATTAGAATCTAAACTTTGAGCACGGGCAATTGTTGTAGATGTCATTCCTCCCAAGAAGTAAGTATACCTGTAACTTGCTCCTAATGGCACACCGCCCCGGCCTTTAGCCTGAATTGTAACAGGAGTGCCAAGACAGTTAAATGTATCGCGAACACTTACATCAACTTGTTCCGGAATAAATACTGAGTCAATAATATTATCATTTGGACAACCATTTGGCGTAGGAGGAGCAACAGTTGTCAATCGAAGCCTAACGTTATGCCAACCCGCTTGAGTAAATCGATGGTTGAGCACAGATTGCCCCGTAATAGTGGTATAATTATCTGAATTTGGTGAATTCTCAACCTGGAACTGAGTATAAGCTGTATTTAACTGAACATTATTTTGTAAGGTGTAAGTAAAATCATAAAATCCGCAATTCTTATTTATCTTGTTAATTATAGCTATAGGAATTCTTCTTACAGTTACGGCAAATGAACGGGTTGTTCTCGCTGGTAAAGGACAAGCTCTATCTTTAGCAGTTACAATAAAATAATATGGAAGATTGTTTGCCATACTTGCAGGTGGTGTCCAGCAAAATCTAAAACTATCCTGTTTAGGACCAACAACTTTTCGCTGACTGACCGTATAGAGAGGTAAAAATGTAGCTCCGTTTGAAACTAAGTTTGTTGGTGCATTCCAAGATAAATCTGTTGTATCCCATCCGGCAACACCATCGGCCGCTGCAATAATGACACATAATTGCTGACCAGCACAAACTGCATATGAGAAATTTGGTTGAGGACTTGTTAAAGTTCCGTTATTGTTATACGTCCTTAAAACCGGTGGAAAGTTTTCAGGACAAACTTTACTGTAAAACTGAATATCTCTTCTGGTTCTACCTACAATTGTTGGAACACCACCAATTGTTTTCCATTGAGTTACTTCAATTACTAAGTTAGCTACGAAATTTCCAAAAGGCCTAAATCGAATATCACCGGTAATTGGGTCAATGTTAATACCGAATGGTGGAACCAATGGTGGTGACAAACCTGGCGCTCCAAGATATGGAAAAGGAACACCTGCTGAATATGGCGGAGCATATGGAGCTGCTGTATTAGGACCAGTCATTGCTTGTCCAAATGAATAACTTAATGAATCACCATCAGGGTCAATCGCTCCTAAATTATAAGTAAAATCTTGTCCGGCACAAGCAACTGCTACCGGGTCATTTGTAAAGGTTGGTGCTGAGTTACATGGAGTAACGCATTTGTTAATCATACCACCGGCATAATAATTCAAACCGCCCGGATTTACCAACGTTGTAATAGCTGAGTTTCTGCAACATTCTCCAAATCCTACGTTTACTAAACAACAGTTCGGAGGAACAGATGCAAAATTCACGATGCCCTGAAATGTATAAATTTCAATCCCAGGAGTAAATGAACCAGGTGTTCTTGTACCGCAATTTGAACAAATTGACGTTGCCGAAGCACATAATTGAATTACATCATAACCACTAATATTGGGAAGTACTGTTAAATTTGCAGTACCATAAGAAGTTCCTAAACATGATGGTGATGCTCCTGTAATCTGCAAATTAATTGCACATGATGGATTTACTGGTCCCGGAGGGCAACCGCAAAGCGAAACACCTTGACAGTCACGATACCACTTGTAGGTGATCAAGTACTGCCCAGGAGTTGTTCCAACACACTGGTAAGTGATATCACCTCCTACTAAGTGTGAGGCTTTAGCTTCCTCACGGTTTACTAATGTGAATACCACCAGCAACATGCTTAGCTGAAGGATTCTTTTAAAGGTATGTATCATTGTCTTCATAACACTAAATTTCTATTACAATGCTCAAAACTAATATAGACTTTACTTAATATTATCTTAAGAGTCACTTTTAAGGGGATAAATATAAGCATTTAGTAAAAAGTTAAGGGAATCATTTAGAAATATTTAAATTTATCAGCAAATGAGGCTATTAGGAAAACAAACACAACAAGAATTTAATCCAATTTCTCCAATTTGGCATGGAATTGATTTTGAATTGTTAGATATTGATTTTGATGCTAACTTTAAGATGTCAAAAATCAACACAAAACTCTCAGGACTATGGAGATATGAAAACTTCCTACCGCCATCCTGTACATCAAAAGTTATATCTTTGGGTGAAGGATTTACACAAATTATCAAATATGAGAATAATTTTGGGGTTGACTTAAACATAAAACTCGACCAATTAAATCCAAGTGGATCCTACAAAGATAGAGGTGCTTCTGTACTGTTAAGTCATATTAAATCAATTGGAATTCAAGACATTGTACAAGA
>JBIPMI010000341.1:0-3200 GCA_044369215.1 Bacteroidia bacterium
CTCTGGCAATACCTACCCTTTTTTTCATTCCACCACTGATATTAGAAGGATACAAAGCATTTACATTTTCGAGTTTTACTCTTTTCAGGCAAAAATTCACTCGTTCCAAAATTTGTTCTTTAGTCCAATCGGTAAACATTCGAAGAGGGAAAGCTACATTTTCTTCAACTGAAAGCGAATCAAATAAAGCTGCTCCTTGAAAAAGCATTCCAATTTCTTGCCTTACACCTTTTTTTTCTTCATATCCCAATCGTAAAAAATCGCGACCATCAAAACTCAAACTTCCAGAATCAGGTTCAATTAAACCAACCATGGTTTTCATTAAAACACTTTTTCCACTGCCGCTCGCTCCAATTACAAAAGAGCATTTTCCTTTTTCAAATTTTGCAGAAACATCAAACAAAACCTGTCTTCCATCAAAAGATTTATTAAGATGTTGAAGTTCTATCATTATTTGTAAAGCATAATTTGTGTAAGAATAAAATCAAAAAAGATAATAGCAATGCAACTTTGCACTACTGCTCTGGTACTTGCCCAACCAACCTCCAATGCTCCACCTTCTGTTCTATAGCCATGAGAAGCAGAAATGGTAGTAATTAAAAATGCAAATGTTACAGCTTTAGTTAAAGCATAAGTAATGGAAAATCCGTCAAAATCCATTCTTAAACCTGTTAAGTATCCATCAACAGTAACAACACCGGATAAAGAAACCGATATAATTCCACCTAAATTCGATAAAAACATAGAATAAACCACTAATGCCGGAATGGCAATTAATGCAGCAATAAGTTTTGGTAAAACCACATATTTAGCTGCATTTACTCCCATAATTTCAAGTGCATCAATTTGTTCACTTACCTTCATGGTTCCAATTTCGGAGGCAATATTTCCACCAATTTTACCGGCCATTACAAGGGCGGTAACTGTTGGAGAAAATTCCAAAATGTTTGAATCGCGAACAATCCTGCCCAAAACGTACATGGGAACCAAACTTCCAACCAATTGATATCCAATTTGTATCACAGCAACAGCCCCAATAAATAAAGAAATTATTGAAACAATTCCGAATGAATCATTTCCCATTTTATATAATTCTCGAACAAATAATTCCCAAAAAATATTAAACTTCTCAGGCTTACCAATGCTCCTCTTTAAAAATAAAATATAATGTCCAAACTGACTTAAATACTTCATATAATTTGATAATCAAGCTAAAACAAGCAATAAATTAATTACTATAAGTTCCAAATTAACTAAAGAAAATTGAATTTGGTACTGAATTTTTTTTTGAAAAATTTAAAACGGGGAAATACAGCACATTCAGATAAATTTGCAACAATGAAAGAGAAATCAGTTTTGGTTACCGGCTGCACCAAAGGAATTGGCTTGGCAATTGTGAAAGAGTTTGCTTATAAAGGATTTAACGTGGCCGGATGTGCCAGAAATAAAGAGGAATTAACCTTACTTTTTATGGAATTAAGCAACAATTTCCCTAAACAAAAATTTTTCATGGAGGTTTGTGATGTTTCAAATATCGAATTACTGAAAATTTTCGCAAAGGATGTGATTAGTGAATTTGGAAATATTGATGTTTTGGTAAACAATGCCGGAGTTTTTAAACCTGGAACAATTTGTGAGGAAGATGAAGGTGCATTTGAAGTTCAAATGGCGACAAATGTTGCCAGTGCTTATCATTTAACAAGAGCAATCGTTCCGGTAATGAAAGAAAATAAATCCGGACATATTTTTAATATTTGTTCAACAGCGAGCATCACAGCATATACTAATGGAGGTTCTTATTGTATCAGCAAATTTGCAATGTTAGGAATGAGTAAGGTTTTGAGAGAGGAATTAAAAACACATCAAATAAAAGTAAGTTCTGTTTTACCCGGTGCAACTCTTACCAATAGTTGGGCAGGCACAGATTTACCTGAAGAACGATTTATTCCTTCAGATGACATTGCAAAACTAATTTCAACGGTTCAAGAACTTTCCTATTCTACAAATGTTGAAGAGATTATTATTCGTCCTTTAGCCGGCGATATCAATTAAAGAAAAAATTATGAATACTTATTGCCAAAGTCTTATTGAATACAAAAGAAGAGAAACTATTGATGTAAAAGTCGGTGACCTTTTAATGGGAAGTAATTTTCCAATAAGAATTCAAAGTATGACCACAACTGATACGATGGATACTGCCGGTTCGGTTGCTCAGATTAAACGTATGGTTGAGGCCGGCTGTGAACTGGTTAGATTAACTGCACCAAGTATCAATGAAGCTAGAAATCTTGAAAACATAAAAAAAGCTTTAAGAGCAGATGGTATCCATGTACCATTGGTTGCTGATATTCATTTTACCCCGAATGCTGCTGAAATGGCTGCAAGATTAGTTGAAAAAGTTAGAATCAATCCGGGTAATTATGCTGACAAAAAGAAGTTTGAATTTTTTGATTATACCGACAATGACTACGAAGAAGAATTAGAAAGAATCAGAGAGAAATTTGTTCCACTGGTGAAAATCTGTAAAAACTACGGAACTGCTATGAGGATTGGCACCAATCATGGTAGTTTAAGTGATAGAATTATGAGCAGATATGGCGATACTCCGATGGGAATGGTTGAATCTGCTATGGAATTCCTTCGAATTGCAAGTGCTGAGAATTTTCATAACATCGTTTTAAGTATGAAATCCAGCAATCCTCAGGTGATGGTGCAGGCTTATCGTCTATTGGTTAAAACCATGAACGATAATAACATGCATTATCCTCTTCATTTAGGTGTTACAGAAGCCGGTGATGGTGATGATGGCAGAATAAAATCTGCACTGGGAATTGGAGCTTTACTTGAAGATGGAATTGGTGATACAATTAGAGTTTCACTAACAGAAGACCCTGAATTTGAAGTTCCTGTTGCCAAAATGCTTGCTAAAAGATATGAAAACAGACATTCACATGCCGAAATCAATCCTAAAATCATTTTAAATTCCGGGCTTCCCGTTATTAATGATAGAGAAAATGGCACTTGGAATCCTTTTGCATATGCGAAGAGAAAAACCAATGAAACATATAATTTCGGAAACCATCAAGTACCAAGAGTTATTGCTGATTTAAGTAAAATTCAAACACTAACACCAACTCAATTATCTGAAATTGGACATGTTTTCAACGAAACTTTAGATAAATGGACCATGTTAGATGTTG
>JBIPMI010000342.1:0-3188 GCA_044369215.1 Bacteroidia bacterium
TTTTAAAATTGCAAAACCGCGTTCGTGAAGCCTATAATGATGATGAACAAATTCTGATTTATGGTAAACATGGCCATGCAGAAGTAAAAGGTTTGGTTGGACAAACTAATGGTGAAGCTATTGTAATTGAAAAATTTGAGGAATTAGAGCAATATGAACTTCCCAAAAAGATTCAACTATTTAGCCAAACAACAAAACGTACCAAGAACCTTTATGCCTTGAAAGAAAATTTAGAAAATAGAGGAATTGAGGTTGATTTTAATGATACACTTTGTCGTCAGGTAAGCAACAGAGATATTCAGTTGAGAGATTTTGCTAAAGCGTATGATAAAATTGTATTTGTTGCAGGATTAAAATCTTCGAATGGAAAAGTGCTTTACGATGTATGTAAAGACAACAATGAGAATACCTATTTTGTAAGTAACAAAAATGAGGTTAACAAAGATTGGTTTAAAGAAGGTGATAGAATTGGTATTTGTGGAGCAACATCAACTCCACAATGGCAAATGGATGAAATTAAAGAAAAACTACTAAATTTATAATATGAAGAAATACATTATTACTATTACCGTATTGGCATTTGTTGGAATTCTTGTTTACAGCTTTTCAGGGGCCAGAACTGAAAAGAGTTCAGAAGTGCTTACTGCTACCCAAAAGAATTTTTACGATTATTCTGTCAAATCATTAGATGGTAAAAGTGATTTGAAAATGGCTGATTTAAAAGGTAAATATGTGCTTTGTGTAAATGTGGCTAGCGAATGTGGTTATACCAAACAATACGAAACATTACAGAAACTACAGGACCAATACAAAGATAAATTAGTAATTGTTGGTTTTCCTTGTAACCAGTTTGGCGGACAAGAACCGGGCTCTGCTGAAGAAATTCAAAGCTTTTGCAAAAAGAACTATGGCGTTACTTTTCCTTTAACCGAAAAAATTGAAGTAAAAGGAAACAATTCACATCCTATTTACCAGTGGTTGTGTAATCAATCATTAAATGGAAAAGGTGATGCCAATGTAAAATGGAACTTCAACAAATTCCTTATTGGTACCGATGGAACTTGGTTGGCTTATTTCCCATCATCAGTTGATCCATTAAGTGAAGAAATTACTTCGAAATTGAAATAGGTTTTATATACATATTCTAATAAAAATCCCCCTGATAAATTTATTTCATCAGGGGGATTTTTTTATGCAATTTGGGTTCATGCCAAACACAATACTGCTTTTTTATGATTGAATTTTTTTGTGAAAATTAGAGCAAATAATTGGGGTAAATCTTGATACTTTATTTTTATTAACTTTATAATTTATTCTGCCTATAACTGATTTGGAATATCCATCATTTGGTGAAGTACCCTAATTATTTCAATAGTTCCGTCCTCAGCCTTCCTGTAAATAATGAAGTGTGATTTTACACTGTACTTTCTGTAACCAAATTTAATATGACCGATATCCTTTCCAGCTTCAAAATCTTTAACTAAATAATCAATTTCTTGGTAGATTAATCGATAATAATGATTCGCTTGATTTAATGACCAATTTTCTAAAGTATATAACCAAATTTTATCTATGTCTTCTAAAGCTTTTGTACTGATCCTATATACTTGTTTCATAGATGTTTTTTATGAAGGCTAGCTAAATGTGCCTCTGGATCAAATTCTGAAATCATTTCACTTTTTTCACCAATTTCAATTTCTTCTCTGAGCTTTTTCACTTTTTGTTCCTCCAATTCTAACAATCTCAAAGCTGTTCTCACAACTTCACTTGCTGAGTTGAATCGACCTGAGGAAACTTTTTCATGAATGAAATTTTCGAAATAGTCTCCTAATAATATTGATGTGTTTTTAGCCATGATTTTTGAGTTTTATCAAAAATACCAAATTTTGGTATAACTAACGCCCTATAAAAATATTTTTTGGAAAGCTTAACAAAAAGCTTTCTTAGAACTCAGTGTTTATTCTTTGATAGGCTTCGTATCTCTTCATTGTTAAGCTTCGTAAATCCACTTTGCTCAGCTATTTCAAGTTTTTTTCTTAACCAATCTACTTGATTTTGTTGATTTCTTGCTTGCCTAATTAAGTCATTAACCAATTCGCTTTTACTGGAATACTCCTGCGAATCTACTTGTGACTTTAACCATTCATCATTTGGTTTAGTAAGTGAAATGCTTTGTCGTGCCATTGTTGATTTTTTAGTTGGTTTTAATATACACCACATTTGCTTCAAAATCAATTTTTGAAAAATGACTTTTCGTTTATTTCAATCACAGTTTATTTTCTTAGTGAGATGCAAATCACACCCAAAAATTATCTTAGGGAATATGCTTTTGTGAAAAATGTATTTATTTCATGCGTATGAACATAAAAATTAATTTCTCTTTAATAGCAATTATTTACATTTATAGAAGTGGAGAGAAATCTATCACAACTTATGTTTTTTGAATGTTTCATTCATGTTCCCAAAAGCTTTTGGTAAGATAAAATACAGTGTCGATGAAATACAATATTCCATCTTTTGTTAGAACATTTTCATCATGTAAATCCTCTAGAATAATTCCTAAATCGTAATTGATGTAATCATTATTTCTGTTGTTCTGGAATCCATTTGATTCGAGGAATTCTTTAACCCTAATTAATTCTGTTTCTTGTGTTAGGGTTACAAACGACTGTTTAACAACTGCATAAAGAACCTTATTTTCCTTTATAAATCCCAGAAGTTCGTATGATGTATCAGGGAAAAAGAAATTGTGAAGTAAGAGATTATGAAAGTAATCAGTCCAAGAACTATAATAAATAGAGTCGTTTAGTTTGAGAACATAGTCGGAATCTTTAAGATAAACCCGCTGTTCTGCACCTTCACTTATATATTGTGAAAAATCAACATTTGAAATCCATAGATGATGCTGCGAAACAAATGATTCTAACTTCTTTGTTTCTTGTTCCTTGACTTGCTTTGAGTTTTCAATTTCAATGCTTGTTTGCGAGCCATGCTTAAGGTAACTGGCGATTGCTTGGATAATAGTTCCATTGCTAACTTGGCTCTTTCCTGAAATGATATTGAATAATTCATCCTTTAAAAGATTATGCATTTAAACAAATGTACTGAAATTAAAGTTTGATTTTAAAAGTTGTCTAAATGCCTTTAGCTGGAGGTATGTTTTTTGGGGGAATGTTATTTTCTACGGT
>JBIPMI010000343.1:0-3187 GCA_044369215.1 Bacteroidia bacterium
TACCACCTGCAATGGCACCAATTAAAGGAGCAAAAATTAATTGAAAAGGATAATTCCAGGGACCTATGATAAGAGTTAAACCAAGAGGATCTTTGTAGATATAAGAGGAAGACAATTGCAAAGCCACAGGAGTAGCAACCGACTTCGGCTTCATCCATGATTTTAAATTAGAAAGTGTCAAGTTAATTTCTTCATATACAAAACCAATTTCGGATAAAAAAGCTTCGAAAGCCGGTTTGTGCATATCCAGGGCCAAAGCATCTAAAATCGCTTGTTCGTTCTGTTTGATGATTTGTTTCAATAAAACCAGTTGCTTCCTTCTAAATTCATAAGAGCGAGTAGCACCAGAATTAAAATAAGCTTTTTGTTTATTGTATAAGTCTTGTATTTCAAAAGCATTCATGAGGTAATATTAATTGCTTTATCTCATGAAAACAATATTATTTTTATTATTTTTTCTGAAATTCCAGTTTATAAATAAGCCAACCAAAACCAACAACTAAATGTAAAAGTACAATCGAAATAAATAATGTTTCCATGCAACAAATTTAGCCATAACAATACAAGTAAAAACTGATATGAAACATGGATTAAGGGAACAAATGTTACGGGAGGGAAGAAATTATTTCCCAACATATTTATTGTCCTTCCAAATACCTTTCTTTATTTTTCCATCAAAAGAAGTAAATGTCCCATATCCATTTCTTTTATTATTTTCCCATTCCCCAGTATATTTATCGCCATTTTCCCAAGTAATTGTTGCAATTCCTTCAACCAAATTATCTCTCCATTCTCCTTCTATTTTCATACCATTTGGAAATTTAAATATACCATAACCATTTTGCTTACTATTTTTCCATTCACCAGAATACTTGTTTCCGTTTGACCATGTAAAAGTGCCTTTTCCATTACATAAATAATTTTTGCATTCCCCAACATATTTTTCACCAGTATGCCAAACATAAATCCCTCTACCATCTTGCTCTCCATTGATGAATAAGCCTGTAAAAACGTCACCTGATATAAATTTCCTGACCCCAAGTCCATGCGGCTTACAGTTTAAAAATTTTCCTGAATAAATTACTCCTTCAGGCCAATAATATGTTCCGAAACCAACTCGACAATTATCACTAAATCCACCAACATACTTTTCACCGTTTGACAATATCATAGTCCCAAAACCCTCATATTTTCCATCTCTCCATTCTCCAGAATATTTATCCCCATTTATATAATCCATTTCGCCAAAACCATTCAGTTTATCATCTTTCATTTCGCCAAAATAACTATCACCATTTGGATATTTCTTTTCTATTTTAGACTCACATGAAAGGAAAAGACATAATAAAAACAACATCAATAATTTACTCATATTTCACTTATATTTTAAAACCTTAATTCCAAAATTAATCAACTAAATTTTTTGTTAACTCAGTATCTAATCCAAGTCTATTTTCTTTCAAAAATTAAATGAATATATATTTCTTTAACAGTAAATTTAAAAACATCACCCTCACCTCAAAACGGATGCGAACCTTCGGTTCGCATCCGTTTTGAGGTGAGGGTATTTCATTCATTTTTATTTACTACTATAATGTCATCCCTTTGGGATTTTAGGAATTTTGATAAAAAACTAAATCCCAATTTTAATTCATCTTTTCTTAATTTAAAATCATAAATCAATTTTAAAAAGTCGAGCGTTTTACAAAAATTAATTATAGGTATACATGCGGATATTCGTAAAAAAACAATTGAAGACCCAATTAAAATAAAGAATAAAAGTTCGCTTTAAAAGTAGATCCCCAATCTTTAGCTTCCTGTTCAATATCGAAATGCCAATTGTTACTATGGGAATCGAAACCTCTACCCATTTCCAAAGTTGAAATTGAGACAGAAAGTAATGAAAATGTTAGAGAGATAATTCTTATAGAACGACTTATCCATTTCAAAACAATAGAATTCTCATAGGATTTCATAAGTTTTGAATATAGGAATAGTATCAAATACAGTGTTAATGTCCAGCAAAACCAATTGGCTAAAACACCAATTACACTATAAAAAAACTCCATTGAACTGCCTAAGGAAGTTCTTTTAAAAACAAATGGACTTGCGAAATAATCAGGCAACATCTCAGGACCTGAACAGGAATATTGTATTCCTACAATCATGGATAAAGAGAATCCTAATGATGTGATTAAAAAAATAAATCTATTAATGATTTTTGAATTCATACTATGTTAAATTATGCCAAACCATATCATATCTATGTAAACCTTGAGCATAAAAATCATTGGTAATTTGAATGGTTTTAAAGCCATACTTCTCAAAGAATCCGGCTGAATGCTGAATGGTATCAATACTTACTGATGAGTCAGGAAATTGTTCTCTGATTCGATTTAATCTGTACAATAACAACTCCTTACCCAATCCCTTTTTGTGAAAATCAATATGAACCAAACCCCAGGTTAATGTAAGTTTACCATCGAGATACCTGTCTCCAAAACCTCCACATGCAACTAATTGACCTTCGATTAATAAAACAAAATAATTGGTTCGGTAATCGGAATAATTTTGTTTGATGATATAATTATCAAGGAAGTTTCCATAATCCAACACTTCATCTTCTGTAAAATATAAAGGCACATTACTTTTAAAAGCATTCAGACATGCCTCTTTATCGTTTTCCTCATAAGGTCTGATTATATGATTTGTCATATTTAAATTATCTCTAATGTTAAGTCCATAGCACCATTCTTCCAAATCATTTCACCCAGTTGCTTCAACTTTTCTTTATCTTCATCAAGTACTTTAGCGAAAATATTACAGGCATCCAATCCTTTTCCTTCGCCATAATAAATACCAAAACAGTTTTTAGTTTTAGAACGAATTGGAATTGAAGGACCTAATACGACTTCACCCGGTTCAGTAAAAACAGAAGCATTTTCTTGAATGATATCCAATGGAGGCAAATCATCAAACCAAATTTCCTGACCAGATAATCGGGCATGGTAAAAGGTTTTTTTGAAAGGCAATAAATTTAAAAATGCTTTTGTTGTGACTGGAGCTTCTTCCCAATACAATAAAAAACGAATAGGAGGTTCATTTAAATAAGAAATTACAAAATCATATTTTAGCATCATCTAAAATAATTGAAATTTCTAATAAAACCACCTTTATTCAATTAATG
>JBIPMI010000344.1:0-3180 GCA_044369215.1 Bacteroidia bacterium
TGCCTATTTCTAAATACTCAGCGATATCTGTAATTACTTCTATTACTCTTTTATCTTCTGAAAGCTGGATTCCTTGTTGATTATAATATCCAAACTTAACTGTATCGCCTTTTACAATGCTACCTCCATCTTGTTTCTCAAGTCCTAGAAGCATATTTAAAAATGTACTTTTTCCAACTCCATTCTGACCGATAATTCCAATTCTTTCACCGGGAACAAATAAGTGGGTGAAATCATTGCAAATTTTCAAATCGCCATAACTTTTTTGTAATTGATGTACTTCAAGAATTTTGGTCCCCATTCTTTGCATCTGCATTTGAATTTCTACCACACTATCATCTCTTTTAAATGAAGCTTTTTCTTTTAAATCGTAATACGCATCAATTCTACTTTTGCTTTTAGTGGTTCTGGCTTTTGGTTGCCGACGCATCCACTCCAGTTCTTTTTTAGCTAATTTTCTGGCGGTATCTGCTTCTTTTTGTTCATAGGTTTCCCTCATTTCTTTTTTCTCTAAGAAATAAGCATAGTTACCTTTATATGAGTAGATTTTACCCATATCTAATTCTATAATTTCATTACAAATTTTGTCTAAGAAATACCTATCGTGGGTAACCAATAACATAGTTAAATCTAAAGATTGTAACCAAGCCTCTAACCACTCAATCATTTGAAGGTCGAGGTGATTGGTAGGTTCATCCATAATAACAAAATCTGGTTCCTGAATCAAAACTCTGGCAAGAGCCAATCTTTTTCTTTGACCGCCGCTTAAACTTTTGCAGAATTGCTCAAGATGATGATGCAGGTTGAGTTTAGTTAAAATTGTATGAACCTTATTATCCAGATCCCAGGCCTGGTATAATTCCATGTCCTCCATCACTTTCTGCATGGCTTCATGAATTTCAGTGTTTTCAGGATCTAATTCCATTTTTTCTGTTAGTAATTCAAATTCTGCTACAGTTCTAAATTTTGGGTGGTTGGTATTAAAAATAGCATCTAAAACAGTGTCATTTTCATTAAAATGTGGTTCTTGTTCCAGATAAGTCCAGGTGATATTTTTATCAATCATCACACTACCACCGCCATCCGGTTCTTCTCTGCCGGTTAATATGTTTAACAATGAAGTTTTTCCTGAACCATTTTTTGCAATAAATGCAACTCTTTCGCCCTTTGCAATACTTAAATCCAGGTTTTCAAAAAGTACTCTTTCTCCGAACCTTCTGCCTAGGTTTTCTCCTCTCAAATAAATCATCCGCAAGAATAAGATTTTAGATTGAAGAGGATATCATTTTTTGGTTTTACTTTCGCTAAAAATAATAATTAAATGATTTTAGGAATAATACCAGCCCGTTATGCAAGTTCTCGCTTCCCGGGAAAACCTTTGGTTGAAATAAATGGTGTATCAATGATTGAGCGTGTTTACCAAGAAGCAAGTAAAGCTAAAACACTTGATTATGTGGTGGTGGCAACAGATGATGAAAGGATTTTTGAACACGTTAAAGCCTTTGGTGGCAATGTTGTAATGACATCTTCAAACCACCCAAGTGGAACGGATCGTTGTTATGAAGCATTCAAAAAAGTAAAAGGTGATTTTAATTATATCATAAATATTCAGGGAGATGAACCATTTATTAATCCTGAACAAATTGATGAATTAGGTAATGTTTGTAAAGGACAAACCGAATTAGCAACTCAAATGATTAAGGTTGATAATCATGAGTTCTTATTTGATATGGGAGAGGTGAAAATTGTGTTGAATAAAGATAATGAAGCTCTTTATTTCAGTAGAATGGTTATTCCATTTATCAAAGGTGTTGATGAAAAAGAATGGCATAAGCATCACGATTACTTCAGACATGTTGGGATGTATGCCTACAGAAGTGATGTTCTTTATGCGATTACTTCATTAAAGGTTTCATCCTTGGAAAAAGCAGAAAGTTTAGAACAATTGCGTTGGCTGGAAGCTGGATATAAAATTAAATGTGTAGAAACATTATATGATAGCCACTGTATTGACACACCTGAAGATATTGAGCGAGTTCTGAAAATAATGGCAAAATAAAATGGCTGATTCAAAATTGAAACAGCCATCTTTCTATTTTTAAGAAATTTTATTAGCAATTAAAAATATCAACCAATCTAATTAAATCAGGATTGAGTTCTTTTCTTTTATAAATGGCATCATGAAAAGAAGTTAATTGAAGACGATTATTAATCAATCCTGCCATTTTGTTTTTTTCTCCGTTCATTAGTGCTTCAACTGCCCCGGAACCTAATCGGCTGGCTAATACTCTGTCATAAGCAGTAGGGGAGCCGCCTCTTTGAATATGGCCAAGAATTACAACCCTGGATTCAAAACCCGGTATTTCTGCTTTTAACATTTCATCAATTTTAAAAGCGCCACCTTCTTCATTTCCTTCTGCTACAACTACAATTGAGAATGATTTTTTAGTATTTGTTCTTCCTTTAAAAAATTCAACAACTTTACTATGGTCTTCAACTAATTCAGGTAAAAGTACTTGTTCAGCACCACCGGCAATTGTAGCTGCAAGTGATATAAATCCAGCATGTCGGCCCATTAATTCTACTAAAAAAGTACGTCCGTGACTATCAGCAGTATCACGTATTTTATCAATGGCATCAACAGCTGTATTAATTGCAGTATCAAATCCTATTGTAAAATCTGTACCATACAAATCATTGTCAATTGTACCAGGAGCGCCAATTGATGGAATTCCGTACTCGTTGTAAAAAATTTCAGCACCGGTAAAGGTTCCATTTCCACCAATACAAACAATTCCTTCAATTCCATTTGCTATAAGATTATCATAAGCTAATTTGCGGCCTTCAGGTGTCATAAATTCTTTACTTCTTGATGATTTAAGAATAGTACCACCTCTTTGGATGATATTTCCAACAGAACGTGAATTCATTTCAATAAAATTCTCGCCTCCCTCAATCATTCCCTTATATCCTTGCATAATACCGCAAACTTCAATACCGTGATAAATGGCAGTTCTAACAACTGCTCTAATACACGCGTTCATTCCCGGAGAGTCTCCTCCGGATGTAAATACTGCAATTTTCTTCATGCCATAAAAATAAAAAAGCCGTTCCACATTTGAAACGGCTTTTTATAAGATTTTTGTTAAGAAATAAATTCTACAATTCAACTTTTAGCTT
>JBIPMI010000071.1:0-10714 GCA_044369215.1 Bacteroidia bacterium
AAATTAGTTTCTGGGATGCTTTGTTTTTCTTGTGCTTTCATGTTCAAACTAAGCAAGGCCATCAAAGTGAAGAAAAGAGTTTTTATGTTAGTATAATTTTTCATTGCGCATATATCTGTAAATAGGTAAAACAGCATCTTTATTTGTTTGAAGTACACCAAAACTTACAAAACTATTGGGTGCTTCTGGTTCTAAAACTTCAACTATTAATCCGGCATTTTCTTGGTTCATGTTTACCAAAAAGCTCCCTTTATTGAATAGTATGTTTTTAGTAATTACTTCGGTTTTTATATTTTGGCTATAAACGCCTTCATCTTTTTCTGGCGATTTTTCATATTCTTTTACTAAGTATGATTCAACTTCTAGTGTTTTATCACTTGTTAAAGTTTCAGTTTTGATACCTAATATGTGAAGCTTTGTTATTAGCTCTGTTTGTGAATTATCAATCAGATAATAAAACGGACGATTTCTACTAAGTGTTGCAGTTGATTTCGATGCATTATGAATTTCAACTTCAATATTTGTTTCATTGTTAGTTTCTAAATCGATAACATTTAATGGTTCATTTTTAATCTCCTTTTTACTTTTAACAACAACCAAAGACATGGTATCTGGTTTAAGAATTTCTTTTAATTCGGATGCATGTTCGTATGCAGATTTGAGGTAAGATAAACCAATTGTAAACCCAGTAAATATTCTTCTTTTAAATGAAGTTCTTCCAATGCCTACACCTCTCACTTCAATTAAACTTGATATAGTATTTGCCAAAGCATAAGAAGTAGCACTAGAACGAGCACTGTTTGAGCCTTGGTTGAAGTGAATTTCTCCAAGTACTTTATCTGATGTGAGGTATTCGCGGTGTTTTAATCCTTCTTTATCTAATGCCAATTGTGCATTTTTTACAAAGACAGAATTGGTATAATTTCTTAGTTTTTCAGGCACATTCAAATTACCTGAACTCATAAACATTACATCTTGGCGTGAGCATATTCCAAAATTACCTAGTTGAGCAAATTCTTTTCTATAAGGTCTGAATTCATGAAAATCTACAGCAACATCCGCATTAAAATCACTGAAAGTTTGTTTTAAAAATACACTTTCTTTAATAATTAATTTTGTTTGATCACGGTTTAAATCTAATCCATTTGCTGCATATCTGTCTTCTTTTTCATAACCATCAATATTGGCCATTGGAACCATGCAGATATGTAGTTTGTCTAATAAATACTCGTAGTTCGGGTCATTTAAAAGTTTTTCTAACAAAAACAACATGGCTTCTGTACTTGCCATTTCATCACCATGAAGTCCACCTTGTAACCAAACTTTAATTTTGTTTTCTTGTTTTTTTTTGTTCAATGAAACCATTGGAACAGCTTTTCCTTTTTGAGATTCACCAATAAAAGTGATAGTTAAAATTTCAGGATGTTTTGATTGAAGTTCATTTAAAAACTGAATCAGTTCTTCATATGATGTATAACCTTTTGTCTTCTTTAATGCTGGTGTTGTATTTTCAATTTCAATCTCAGGAAAAAACTTTTGTGTTATTTCTTTTGATTGAGGATTGAGTTCATTTACAAATCCAAATGCAATAAATAAACAGAAAATGATTCCTATTTTTTTCATGATTAAAAAGTAAAGGTTGTCATGATATTAGTTATCAATTCGTAATTATTGATTGGAGCACTATTTATATCTGTGCTACCTGGAGCTAGTTCAACATAGGTTAAAGAACCTTGTATTTTGAAACCATAATTACGCATCAGGTATTTAGATAAACCAATGGTATAATACTTTGGTCGGTTATAAAAAGTAGGATTATTTAAGAATGAATGTTCATCAGCTTTAAGATAAGTGTATCGAGCATCGATAGAAATTCTGTTTTTGAATAAATATCCAGCTTGAATATTATAAACTTTACCTAACATCATTCTACCTTTTATATAATTACTTATATCTTGAACATTGTTCACCAAAAAGCTATTTGAAGTTGTTCCATCATTTCTAACCCTTGTTGTGATGCTATTAGGCACATTGGCACTGCTCTGCACATATTCTCCTAATACACAAAGTCCTTTATATTTAAACAAAAAGTCGATACCAAACTTAGTGTAATCAGGAAAAGCTTCTTTACCTGTATTGTCTAAGTAAAGTATAGTTCTGGAAGCTTCACCACGTCGACTACTCACACCATTATTTTTACTGAATGTTAATCCGATTAATAATTTAGGAGTGAGTTCTCGTGCCATATCAACCTGACGGAATTGTCCAAAATGATTGAACTTTCCAAAGGTTAAAATATCTAATCTTCCACCATATTTAAATCCACCAGCATTGCTATTAAATGTATTAGGACCATCACCATTGGTAATAGAAATTGCTGGTTTTAGTATGATGGTTTTAGTTGCTTTGAATTCACTTGAAACAAAAATTCCGAATTCTCTGGCCACAGCAAATGCCGAAGTTAGTCTGCTTCGTTCAGGTAATTGTAAACTGTTTGAAGTCATGAGCAATTCTAGGTTCTCTGTAGGGGAAGAGCTTTGACCAAATTTAATTTGTAAATACTTAGTTGGGTTATATGCCACCCAAGCATCAAATAGTGCTAAGTTAGTTTCATCTCCAATTTCAGGTGTACCACTAAAATCAGCCTGAAATCTGTATTCAATATTGTATTTTGGAAGGTCTCCTGCAAATCTGAACCTCAAACGCCTCATTCTAAATCTTAAATACGATTCATCATTACTATCTGCATTGTATTTTTTGATTTCTAATGATGGTTGAATAAAGCCAGTTAGTGTATATGTAGAATTATTTTTATCAGTGAATCTTAATCCTTCTCCTAATGTATATTTATTTAATTGTGGGTTTTGAGCTTTTAAGCTTAAACCAATTATGATCAACAATAAAGTATAGATGTAATGTTTTTTCATATTAATTTATTCAAAAAATCCTTTAACAATTACCTTTTGATTGTCCATCATTTGTTTACCTTTTGCGAATACATCAATCAAGTTAAAATCCTCATCCAGGCAACAGAAATCTGCATCGGCACCAAGCTTAATTTCACCTTTATTTTTAAGACCTAAATTGGTAGCAGGATTTTTAGTGATAAGTTTAATGGCATCTTCAATTTTCACCTGACCATCATTAATAAGTTCTTTTACCTGTAAATAATTTTGGTTAATGACAGCCTTTCTGAATCCAATTAAATTTCCGTTTTCATCGAGTTTATCTAAGCCAGCATTACCATCGCTACTGAAAGTTATTTTATCTATTGAAACTCCCTTTTCTAATGCATATAAAACTGCTTTATAAGGCTCGGTATATTTAGAAGCACCGGTGGTAAGGTCAATCATTCCGCCTAGTTTGGCGAATTCAATTGCTTGCTCAAATAGTTCTTTTGTGCGACCAACATGTGTAGGTGAAATGTTTGCAATAGGAAATTCATGTTCTTGTACCAATTTAAAAAGGATATCCATTTTCACTTTCTGGTTTCCTAAGTGAATGTGCATGATTCCTTTTTTGTTTGATAACATTCCAGCTACTTTCACCTGTCTAAGAATTCTTAATAATTCTATTTCTGTGGGGTATGAAGACCTAAAATCGGAGATGGCAATTTTGCATCCCAATACCGGCTCAATAAAGGTCATATCATCTTGAAGAGAATCGGTGATATAGTTTGGATCAAGACCGTAATATCCTGTAAACATATAGGCAGAAATACCTTCACTTTCTAGGGATTTGGTTTTAGCAAACAAACTTTTGATACTTCTTGCAGAACCATCTGTTCCTAATAAACCTACAACAGTTGTGCTTCCACAAGTTATGAGTTCTGATAATGTAATTTCTGGTGTCATTGACGCAAAACCATGTTTACCGCCAGCACCGATAATATGAATATGTTGGTCGATAAAACCCGGAGTTAGCGTTTTTCCTTCAGCATCCCAGGTTTTGAAAAGACTGTTTTCTATGGAATCCTCTATAGCAAGAATTTTACCTGCTGCAGTAAGTATATCTTTTTTCCCAAGTGGTTCAGGGGAAAAAACGTTTGCATTTTTAATTAGAAGCATAAACCGAAATGATAAATTAATAAAGTAAGAAGAACCGCAAACACAGGAATTAAATTCCTTTTTACTATTGCCATAACTGGTACACCAGCAACTTCTGCTGTAGCAATTAGTACACCTGCAATTGGACTAATTGCTCGGCCCATAGAAGCAGAAAGATTCATAGGTAATAAAATAATTGTACTAGAAACACCGAATTGTTTAGCCACATTTGGAATTAGTGGACCAAATGCGAAAAATGCTGCATTACCGCTACCCATAAGAATGGCTGCAAGGAATATCATCAGTGTCATAATGATTCCAATTCCTTTTGCACCAAATCCTAATTGGGTTGAAATAGAAATTAATCCATCCATAAAACCCAAAGCAATTAATCCATTAGCAAAAATTTCAGCTACGATAATTAATGTTACAACTGATTTAAAAATATCACCCATTCCATCAAGAAATATTTTGATAGATGCAAATACTGCTTTGATATTTTTTGTTCTGATGAATTCAAAAATCAAACCTACAAAAAGACTAATAATCATTGCTGTAGTTGTTTCGATTTTTAGTTGAATAGGGAATACTGTAAAAACACCTGAAAAACTCAATAACAAAATCAATGGTAATACAGGCAACAAGGCATATATAGCAGGAGCAATTTCTTTGGCTTTGCTTTCTTGTTTTACTTCAGCAAAATTGATTTTATCTTGTTTGTCGTAATATTTGTTGACTAAAAAGTAGCTAATCATCAAAACTAAATTGAGTATAATAGCAATTGGGATTTGTTGGTTAATGAAATAGGGAACAGTTTCAATTCCTGCAATCTCAACTGCAGATGCTGTAATCACAGAAGCTGGTCCGATACAAAATGAAGTACAACCTGTAATGATTGAAACAGCCGCCAATCTACTTACTCCAAGGTTCACTAAAATTGGAAATACGGATGCCATTAATAATAAACCAAATCCTGCTGCTGATGGAACACAAATGAAAATAAGTTGTCCGATTGGTATTAAAGCAACAGCAGTTATGTTAGGGAATTTCTTTAAAAAGGCCAATGGTTTTAAAGCCACTTTAACCAGAGCTTCCGATGCACCAATTTTATCCATATAGGCTACAAATCCCCCAATGGTCATAATCATTAAACCAACATTTGCATTGGTTTTAGAGAAGGAATCTTTGATAAATTCAAAAATATCAAATATCGGTATTCCGCTATTGGTATCGTAAACTGGGGCTTTATTTCCAATAAAATGAGCAAGTCCTAACATCAATAAACCTGATATAAGCAAAACTGCCTGCGGATAAAAATCCTTCAACAAAAGTTTTGCAACTATTGTGATTACTATGATGGAACAAATAAGGCCTATATATAACATGGTTTGATGCTAAAAAGGGTCGCCATTAATTTTAGTTCCCGGAGAAAATTTCTTGGTTGTTGAAACAGTATGTTGTTCGAAATTACCAAGGATATCAGGGTTTCTAGTATACGACTCATTTGGGTTATCAGAGAGGGGAGTAATATCGAATGAAATGATTGTATTTCCGGCAGCATCTTGAATAGTAAGCATATCTCCAGCATTATTCAGGTTCATATCGCCCGAAGTTGATTTTTGAATAGTAGCACCACCAAATGTTCCAGTAGGAGTGCCGCCACCAAATATAACTAGTGCTTTTTGTGGTTGAATAATTGTTCCTGCTGGTATGGTATGATTTGGATTATTTGCAGCTAAACCAGAAGCATCAAATACTTTGAATCCACTAAGGTCAACTGGTTTTGATGAGTTGTTAATGAGTTCAATAAATTCATCTTGGTTCTGCGCATATACTCCATCGCCGTTTGCATCGCCATCTAATGCTGAGTTTGAAGGATCATACAAAATTTCATTTAGAACTAAATTAATTGATGGCGGTGCATCATCATCTTCAATATTTAAACCTACTATTTGAGTTCCATCTTCTGTACCACCAAATATGGTATCAATTGCAATAACAATGTCTTCAGTACTTTCTTTTGATGTATCTTGAATTGCAAGAACAGTAGTTGAGTTTGACAAACTTCCTGCTGGAATAATAATGCTAAGGTTCGAGCTATAATCTTTATTGATTTCTGCTTTACCAGAGTAACTAAGTTTCACTTCAATACTTGATGAAGAAGCTTTAGAAAGACTGGCACTTAGTTCAGCATTACCACCTGCTTCTTCAATAGAACTTGCATTGATAGATAGAGTTACAAGTGGACCTAAATCTGGCATAATTATAGGACTTACATCCTCTGTTTTGCATGACTCAAATGCTAGAAGCAATAAGGCTCCTGCTAAAATTTGGAATTTTGTTTTCATATGATTTGAGCTGCTCCTAGTTTTTGATGATTTTGTATTGAATCCAATCATTGTTTATTTTCAAATTCAAAACATAAACTCCGCTTTGTAAGTGAGATAGATCTTTTTGATTGGATTCTATATTGCCTGATTCAATTAATTTTCCTTGTATAGAATACAATT
The DNA here is from genome assembly GCA_044369215.1 of Bacteroidia bacterium. Taxonomy (GTDB): domain Bacteria; phylum Bacteroidota; class Bacteroidia; order UKL13-3; family UKL13-3; genus CAISCU01. Next base: position 6,557 of record JBIPMI010000071.1, read on the forward strand.
TGTACTCTTTGAAATCTAAACCAGATTGGATATATAAAGTATTCACAATTGGATTTGGAAACAAATTGATGTTTGACTTTTTGATATCATTTAAACCTGTACTTTGTCCGCTAATACTGATACTTTTAGTACCGAATTTTCCACTTGCATCCTTTGCTGAAGCCTTTACAATTACTGCACCATTTGCTTTGGCTGTTAATACACCTTCAGTTGAAATTTCTGCAATGGTTGTATTGTCAACCGACCAGGTAACATTTTTGTTATAAGCATCTGCTGGTAAAACTGTAGCAATCATTTTTAAAGTACCAGCCTTTTGGGTGATAGCAGAAATATTTCCTTCTCCATTCACTTCAATTGAACTTACTAAAATGAGGTTACATATCGGGAAAATACAATCGGCATCAAATATAGTTGTTGTGCTATCTGTGCAATTTAATTCACCATAGGTCCAAGTATTTGAGCTGTTTTTGAATGCCCATGAGCCGGTGTATTCCCAAGGCTGTCCTGTTCCATTTTGGTTGATATCACCAAAAGTTTCAATCACATCACCAACTCTAAATAGTTCAACTGCATCGTTTCCATTTTGGTTGATTACACCAAATGAATCAACAAAAACATGAGTAAAATTCGACCAGCAAGAACTCATATAAGCTGCTAATGCTGCAGAATCTCTTATAACCACAATCTGACTTCCTGATGAAACTGACATATTTGGAAATCTATATTCTTGTCCGTTTGTGCCATTACCATTGTTAGCGATTCCGATTCCATAAGCACTTAGGTTTTTGATATTACCAGTTGCAACCATATAAATTGCTTTCCCAGATGAACCGGCAAGAGGTGTGATAAAATCTGTAATTCCTTTTAATTCTAAATTGGCTTGACAAGCATTACAAGATTCAAAGCATGATTTATTAAAACTTGTATCTGAATTTACAATGGCATAACGATAGATAGCACTACCATTATATTTTGTGCATGAGTTCACACTAATAAATTGCTCTGGAATTAAATTGTTTCCAGATTTTACAGAGAAAAGGTATTCTAATGAATCACCCAAAATAGGTAAAGTTAGTTCCCAAAGTCCGTCTTTGTTTACATCAAGCATAGCATTACAATTGCTGCACCATTGATTAAAATTACCACTAACAAATACGCTATCTATTGTTCCTGAATAAGAATTTAAATCTACCTTAAAGCTTATTTGCCTAGCTATTTGAGGAATAAAACTGCTGCCATTTATTTTGGTGCCAGGAGTAAATTTGGAAGTATTAATAGAAGCATGTTGAACAAATGAACCCGTAATATCTGGGTTTCTTGTATACGATTCATTTGGGTTATTAGACAAGGCATCAGAATTAAAAACCAATTTGGTATTTCCTAAATTGTTTTTTATAACAATAACTTCTCCTGAATTGGCCAAACTTAAACCCTCTGTTCCTGTATCAGCTAGTATTCTTGCCCCACCAAATAAACCAATTGGACTTCCACCACCAAAAACTACTAAAGCTCCTTGAGAAGGGATAACTGTACCGTTTGGAATGGTATAAACCAAAGTACCAACAAGTGTGTCATCCCATATTTGGTAACCACTTAGGTCGATACTGCTTGTTCCTGTATTTACAAATTCAATAAACTCATCTTGTGTTTGGCTATATACACCATCTCCATTTGCATCACCTTCTAATAATAGATTTGAAGGGTCATATAAAACTTCATTAATTATTAACTGAGCTTGAGAATTTGCTTCAATGAATAATACAAAAAGTAAAAGTAGTAGAATTTTTTTCATGAGATATTATATTAATCAGTTTGATTTTGTTTAATAATTAATTCAAAGTAATAAGGCTAAAGCTTATTTTTGACATACCAATTATTTTATTATTAAGATGCCAATTATGCCCATATTGTTAAAAAAGATAAAGGAGGAGTACCATAGAACTTTGCTTAAATCTAAAGGAGCCAAGGCTGATAAACTGTATATTCTTTTATATAAGATGCTTTCGAAGATGGTGATTAAAATGGAGATTCCTGAAAATTCTATTTTACCAGCAACAAGGGTACTTTCTGTTGAATTGGGGCTATCTAGGAGTACAGTTTTAAGAGCCTATGATATGTTGGTTCTTGATGGATTGCTTATTACAAAAAGAAGTTCAGGCTATCAAGTAAAACCAAAAGATGAATTTATAAAAGAACCCGAAATGCCGAATGAAACAACGGAGTTTCAATTATCAGAAATTGGCAAATCCTTTTTAAAACTTAGTAATTTTAGTATTTCCAATAGTCAAGAGAATCTGGCATTTAGTCCTGGTTTACCACCACTTGATATTTTTCCGGTTTCACAATGGAAGAATCTAACGAATATGTATTGGAAAGAAATTAAGTTTTCTAATCTCTCCTATTCCCCATCATCTGGAATCGAAAAATTGAAGCATAATATTGCAGCTTATTTAAGTTTAACCCGAAATATAAAATGTGAACCCAGTCAGGTTTTTATAATGTCGGGTTCACTACAATCCTTGTATTTATTAGGAACGATGTTAGTTAATCCTGGTGAGCATATTTTTTTGGAAGATCCTACATTTCCCAATGTTCATGCGATTTTTAAAGGATTAATGGCTAATGTGCATGGAATTCCATTAGATAAAAAAGGAATTAGCTTAGAAGTTTTGAAATCACAAAAGCATCAGGCTAAACTTATACATGTTACACCCTCTTGTCATTATCCAAGCGGACTAAAAATGCCACTTGACAGAAGGTTGGAATTAATAGAATATGCCAATGAGAATAAATCATTGATTATAGAAAATGATTACGAACACGAGTTGAATAACTGGGAAAACCCATTGCCTTCGATATTTAGTTTAGATAAAAATCAAAATTCTATTTATCTCGGTACCTTTAACAGAGTTTTGCATCCATCATTAAGAATTGGTTATATGATTGTTCCTCATCGATTAAAACTTCCATTAGAAGTTATGATGAAACACTCACATCGGTTTGTTGCACCGTCTATTCAGTTTGTTTTAAATCAGTTTATTGAAAAGAAATTGTTACATAACCATTTGAACAAAATGATAGTTGTAAGCAAAGAACGAAAATTGTTCTTCATTCAAACCTTTCAGGAAATTTTTAAAGACCGTGGATTTTCAATTGTTCCGAATGATGTGTTAAGTCTGCAAACCCTTGTAAAATGTTATAATAATTATATCGATAAAGACTTAGTAACATTATTGAATCAGCATAATTTAAGTGCGCATTCCTACAATAAATGTTTTATTTCTACTTCCGAAGAACAAGGATTAATTTTGGGACATTGTTCTATTCAAAGACATATAATAAAAAACAAACTCATCCGCATGCACAATACAATTTTTGAGATGTAGGAGAGGGGGGAATATAATCATTCAATCTTCTTCAATATTTCACCTTTAGTATTCCAAATTAGTACTTCTCCACTTAAACTACTTGTGATGATTTTTTCTTCTTTTTCATTCCATGATAAGCCCCATAAATAGGAAGAAGAATTGCCTTCAAATAATAATTTACCTCTGTTATTCCAAATCCTGAGTTTGTCGCTTGCACTCGCTAAGATTGTACCTTTTTTATTCCAAACCAGGTTACGGTATTCTCCTTTGCTTATGTCGATACTTTGCAAAAGGGCTCCATTTTCATCCCAAAACTGCAGAAGTGTTTTTATAGAACCATCACCATAATCACCACAAGCAAAAGAATTGCCTGAAGGATGCCAAGTTGCGCTTAGCAGTAAAACATCTTCTTTTCTATGTTGAATTGATTTGAGCAAATTGCCTTTGATATCAAATAATTTGATGTTATTACTTATGGCTAACAATATGTTTTTGGTTGGATGCCAATCAATGGAAGTGTAACTTTTGCTACTCTCAGTTTTAATGGTATTTATTACTAGACCCTTTTCATTGTATATGATTATTTTTCCATCATTATCTGCTATTACAAATTTGCTTCCATCAGAATTCCAGTCTATGCCTCTTGCTCCATCAACTGAAATACCTCCCAATTCTATTTTTACTTGAGTTTCTAAATTGTAAATCGATGATTTGTCTTCAGATAATTGTGTGGTATAAACAAGGATGTTTTTAGTTGGATGCCATTTGATTCTTGTGACAGTATTTTTAA
>JBIPMI010000345.1:0-3172 GCA_044369215.1 Bacteroidia bacterium
ATTCAGCATTATTACCTGTATGCCCAACGAGTTGATGCAAATAATACCCCATCACCGAATGCCGGTAATTCTAGAACCACATCAATACGAAGCCTGGCTAAATCCTGAAACACCCATTGAAAGCATCACAGAAATGTTGAAACCTTATCCGGCTGAACTCATGGACTTCCATCCAATTAATCCTGCCATTAAAAATCCGCGTAACAATTCACCGGAATTACTGAAAGAATGGAAACAGGAATCGAAACATGATCTATTTTCTTAAGTCATTTAAAACTTAGTATATTAGTAAAATGAAAGCATCAAAATTCCCTGTTATGATTTATGGCTTATTGCTATTCATACTCGGAGCTCAATCTTGTGCTCCAAGCAGAATAATAAAACCATTGGAAAAAGGAGAACAAAGTTTGAGCGCGAACTTAGGAGGACCATTAATTAAATTTGGCTCTGCACCCATTCCGATTCCACTTACAAGTGTGATGTATGCAAGAGGTTTAGATAATAAAACTACAGCATTTGGAAGTTTACATACAACCTCATTACTATTTGGTGTAATACAAACTGATATTGGGATTTGCAGAGAGATATATACCAGCGAAAAACTTCAATTGGGCTTGAGTGTAAATCCGGTTTTAAATTTTGCTTTTGATACCTGGGAAGCGAATGCAAAACTCTGGCCTGAATTAGATTTAAATATTCACAAAGACCTCTTCTCTAAAAAAGGTTTTGTCTACCTCGGAGCTGCCAACTGGTTTGAGTTTTCTTCAACAAGAGCGCATGGAGAAACACAGAAAACACATTGGTTAATTAATCCGCATATTGGTTTTAACTGGGCTCCAAAAAAATGGGCTTATAATATAGAAGCCAAATACCTGGCTCCCGGAAAAAATAACCAGCCCAATGTGGTTGATTATATTGGGATTCAGGGAAAAGGTGCTTTAGGAGTTTATTTCAGTATTGCTAAAAAATTCTAGTATGAAAAATAAACTACTGATATTAACCGCTTGTTTTGGTATTACATTACTAAGTAGCTGCCTGCGTCTTGATTCTAATTTTTATAACCTGAGTGATAAAATAACCGAGTATAAACTGGATAATTATGCCAATGATCAGGACTTTAAACTCGACGCCTCCTATACCATTCCTGATAGTTTAATTCATTTGATGAATATTTCATCATACAGTAAAAAAGAAAACAAAACTTATCAAATCAAAGCCATCTATATTGGCAGTATTTCAAAGATTGCTACCGATACTGTTATCTTGTATTGTCATGGTAATAAATGGCATATGGATTTTTACTGGCAAAGAGCCAAATTACTTGCAAATGTTGGAGGTAAAAATCGTTTTGGAGTGATGTATTTAGACTATAGAGGTTATGGTTTAAGTGAAGGCGTTCCTACAGAAGAAGGTTTGTATGAAGATGTGGATGCCTGTATGAAATGGTTAAAAGAAAAAGGCTTGAGCAACGATAGATTCCTTTTATACGGCTTTAGCATGGGAACAGCTCCTGCAACAGAATTAACAGCCAATCCAAGAACACTTAGTCCACATAAATTAATGCTCGAAGCTCCTTTTGCATCATCAGCTGTAATGGCAGCAGATGGCGCTGTTTTAAATATGCCTTCAAGTTTTATCACCAATCTAAAAATCGATAATGCAGAAGAAATTAAAAAAGTAAAACAGGATTTTTTCTGGATTCATGGAGTTAATGATAATTTTTTAGGGATTAAAACCCATGGTGAAGTAGTTTATAAAAACCATGGAGGAACCTATAAAGAAGCTCACCGCATTGACGGCGCCGACCACGGAGAAATTCCTGCCACTTACGGATTTTTCAATTATTCAGACATCCTATTGACATTTATCACTAAACCTTAACAATATTTTCTCAAATTTGAAGACATAAGAAAAAACCCAAAATCCATAAACAATTTTCTATGAAAGCCAATCCTATTTTAGTAGTTGAAGATGATGCAATGAGTTTTGAATCTTTAAAGAAAATTCTTGAAGGTTTAGGTTATCGCAATATTACACATGCAAGCAACGGACTCGATGCCATAAACACCGCCAGAGACAACAAGTTTGATGTTGTTTTAATGGATATTGGTTTAGAAGGAAAGTTGGATGGAATTAATACCAGCTCACTTCTTGGTGGAAATGCCCGTGTGGTTTTTACCTCCGGAAATCACAAAGACAGTGAAACATTTAAAAGAGTAGCAGCGGCAAAAGCTTATGGTTTTATCAGCAAACCTTTTACTCCTCAATTGGTAAAAGATGCTTTGGATAATGCTTTGAGTTAATTCAAAATAGTTCAATAAAAAAGCGGCTTTGGAAATTCCAAAGCCGCTTTTTTTATGTCCTTGTTTAACTAATAATTCAACAAGTCTTCCAAATCTTTTGCAAACCTATCTTTTGGTAAAAAGTTCTGCTCCAAATCCATATTAAAAGGTACCGGCGTATCTAAACTTGCTGTTCTAACTACCGGTGCATCTAAGTATGTAAAACAATGTCTACCAATATGTGCCGCAATCTCTGCACCAATTCCTCCTGTATAAGTATCTTCATGTAAAATAATAACCTTACCTGTTTTTCTTACACTAGCTTCAACTGCTTCTTTATCCCATGGCAACAATGTTCTTAGGTCGATGATATCTGCATCAATACCATTCTTTTCTACATGACTACTTGCCCAATGAACTCCGGCTCCGTAAGTAATAATTGAAACATCATTTCCATCTCTTACTTTTCTGGCTTCACCAATTGAAAGTGCATAATAATCATCATATACATCCTCTTCCAATTCTACATTTCTGTAAAGCACTTTGTGTTCAAAAAACATCACAGGATTTGGATCTTCAATTGCTGCTGTAATCAATCCTTTTGCATCTGATGGTGTTGAAGGATAAACGATTTTTAATCCTGCAACATGAAAAAACCAAGCCTCATTACTTTGTGAATGAAATGGCCCTGCCCCTACTCCTGCGCCTGTTGGCATACGAACTACCACATCTGCATTTTGTCCCCAACGGTAATGACTCTTTGCAAGATTATTTACTATTTGATTAAATCCAACACTTACAAAATCGGCAAATTGCATTTCAACCATGGCTTTCATTCCTTTGATTGATAAACCATATCCAGCACCAATAATTGCACTTTCACACAAAGG
>JBIPMI010000072.1:0-10668 GCA_044369215.1 Bacteroidia bacterium
CCTCCCAATCCGGCCATAAATACAATTAAACCAATAATCAAACCCATTTCGACACTGAATTTTTCTATCATTCTTTCAAGAGAATCTTTCACCGGTAAAAAACCGGCTTCTACTGCATAGGTTCTGGTGAAAACTCCAAAAGTAACTGCCTGAAAACCTATAATTGTGAAGGCTCCGGCGTATAAGAGTGTATTTGTATCGAAGTATACGTGCTGAAATAAACCTAAAGGACCTTGCATGATAAAAAGTCCTAAAATTAAACCCAAGGCCATCAAAAAAATTCCGGGGTATAGAAATAACCAACGCGGTGAATAAATTAGCAAGAAACGTAAATGTCTCCAGCCATCTCTCCATGTTCTTAAATGAGGAGGGCGTGTTCTTCCGTCTTTTGATAAAGTGGTAGGAACTTCAGTAATTTTAACTTTAAACAAGGTTGATTTCACAACCATTTCAGATGCGAATTCCATTCCAGTCGTTTTTAAATCCAAAATAGTTACCAAATCTTGTCTAAAGCCACGCAATCCACAATGGAAATCGCGAACCGGACAATTAAAAAACAATCTTCCAATAAACGAAAGCACAGGATTTCCAAGATATCTATGAAGGAAAGGCATAGCACCTTCGGCAATTCCTCCCTTAAAGCGATTACCCATTACCAGGTCGTAACCATTTCTTAGTTCATTTAAAAACGGACCCAAGTTTGCAAAATCGTAACTATCGTCGCTATCGCCCATAATTACGTATTTTCCTTTAGCCGCTTCAATTGCACCCATTAAAGCACTTCCATAACCTTTACGAGGAACAGCAATCACTCTTGCACCCAAACCTTCTGCAAGGGCCTGAGAACCGTCAGTACTTCCATTATCGCCAATAACAACTTCACCCGAAACTGAATTTTGTTTCATCCAGTTCATGGCTTTTGAAATACAAGTTCCAATTGTTTCTGCCTCATTCAAGCAGGGCATTACTACAGTTAATTCTATTTGTTGACTCATGAGAATGAATTGATTCTGAAGTTTAAATTAAAAAAAATGCTTCAAAGCCAATTGTTGCGAAAATAGGAAATTAAGGCATTCTTCAAGGTTAAAAGGTAGATAATTAGGAAAAAAATAAAATAAAAAGCTTGTGGAGGCGACAATCAAAAATAATCCGTGTTTTAAACGGATTTATTTTCAAAGCCAAAATACAAATCAGGCTTAGCCGGAGGTTTTATATTACTGAGCATCAGCTCAATCTGGTCTCTTAATTCGTTAAAATTGATTTTTTTGAAAGCAGAAATAAAAACCACAGGATTGTTTTCCTTAGCCATCCATGATTTTTTCAACTTTTTGATATAAACTTCTTTGCCTTTAATTGTTTCATCTTCTAAAATAAATGGCTCTTTCAATTCATCTATTTTATTAAAAACTAACAATATAGGCTTATCTCTCGCGCCAATTTCCTTTAAAGTTTGATGAACAATATTAATTTGGTCTTCAAAGCCAACATGACTCACATCAACAATATGCAGAAGTAAATCTGCTTCACGAATTTCATCTAAGGTAGATTTGAAACATTCAACTAATTGATGCGGAAGTTTTCTAATAAATCCAACAGTATCGGTTAACAAAAATGTATGTTTAGGCCAAACAACCTTTCGAACAGTACTATCAAGTGTGGCAAACAATTTATTTTCAGCAAAGACTTCACTTTTACTGAGTAAATTCATGATAGTTGATTTACCTACGTTTGTATATCCCACCAAAGCTACACGGGCTTTATCATCCCTGTTTCTTCTTTGAGTAGATGCCTGTTTATCGATTAATGCCAATCTTTCCTTTAACCTGTCAATTTTGGTTCTTAGCGCTCTTCTATCAGTTTCAATTTCAGATTCACCCGGACCTTTCATTCCAATACCACCTTTGTGTTTACTTAAATGGGTCCACATTCTGGTTAAACGAGGAAGCATATATTGAGCCTGAGCAAGTTCTACCTGAAATTTTGCCTGAGCAGTTCGGGCTCTGGAAGCGAAAATATCGAGAATCAAATTACTTCTATCCAGAATTTTACATTTAATGGTTTGCTCTAAATTTCTGATTTGAGAAGGAGTTAATTCATCATCAAAAATAACCATATCTATCTCATGAGCAGTAACATATTCAGCTATTTCCTGCAATTTACCTTCGCCAATATAAGTACGTGGATTGGGATAACTTAAACGCTGTAAGTACTTGTTTTTTACTTCAGCACCGGCGGTTAAGGCAAGAAAAGCCAACTCCTCCAGATACTCCTCAGCCTGTTCAAATTTTTGTTGAGAATTTGCCACTCCAACCAGTACTGCATACTCAGCAGATTTTACTGTATCAAATAATTTTTGTTTCGCCATTAAAAAATTCCTGAAACAAACCTAAGCTTGCTTATTTTCGTTTAAAGATTAAGTCTGCAAAATAATGTCAATTTCTAAGCTTTTCAGTATTCTTTTTGTGCTTTGTTCATTTCAGATAAATGCACAGCAAATTGAGTGGGGTAATCCACAAAAATTAAAACAGAAAAATCTTTATAACCAGATTATTGGAGAAAGCGGCGGAAATATCTTTCTTCTTAGAGGCAAAGACCAGGATTTTAGAACTGATTTAATCATTGAGAAATATAAAAACACGTTGGCATTAGATGTATCAATACCGCTTCCATTAACAGTTAATGGCTCTGTTGAAAGGGTTTTATTACTTCGAGATGAACTTTTTGTTTTTATATCTGCAAAAAATACTGTTAAAAATCAGATTGATTTATTGGCACAAAAAATGGATTTGAACTTTAAACCAATTGGAAATCCGCAGGTCTTGTGCAGTATGCCCGAAAGTGCATTTCTTGAAAAACGAAACATTCAGATTAAACCCAATGCCAATAAAAGTCTTATTGGTATTATGTTTATTAGTTTGGCAGATAATGGAAAAGGGAATTTGAATCTTTACCAATATGACATGAATCTTCAACAAAGATTTGGAAAACAATTTCATTTAGATGAAGAAGAAAAAGGAGTATTTACTTCTGCATTCGACTTGTCAAATTCAGGAGAAACATTCGTAATGATTGATTATCCAATTAAGGATTATAAAGGAGAAAGAGAAGACCCCAGAAAGTTTTTCCTTTATGTTTATTACCCAACAACTGATAAAATTCTTGAATATGATATTCAGGCTAAAGATAGTTTTTCTATAGATGAATTAGGGATGTGTTTAAACAATTATAACCAAACAATCAGTGTTACTGGTTTGTATTCTGAATCAGAAAAAATTGAAACTAAAGGATACTTTTATAGAAGGTATAATTATATAAGCACCAATTTGGAATATAGTTCTTTTAAAATGTTTGATGAATTTTTCTTAAATAAACTATCCAGTGCAAAAATTGAAAAATTCAATCCGGATTTGAACGATTTTTATATTAGAAAAATAGTTCCAAGAAGTGATGGAGGTTTGATTGTTTTGGCTGAAAAATTCTTTCAAACCAGACAAACCTATACCTATTATGTAAATAATTTCCCTCAAACCTCAACACGTATCGTTTACAATTTTGATGAAACTGCCATCTATTCTATTAATCCTGATGGAAAAATTCAGTTTAATGAAGTTATTAAAAAGCACCAAAGTTCTGTTGGAGATGGTGGTTACTTTTCATCCATTATTAGCATTCCAACCTTAGATTATATACAGGTTTTATACAATAATGAAGGAAATGAACAAACTGATATCACGCTATACAGCATGAATTATGAAGGCATTTCTCAGAATAAAATTGTAGTTAAAAGTTCGAATACAAATGCTGCCATCATACCAACAGAATACAAACAAATTTCTGCAAATTCAGGTATTATTTGTGCAATTCGAGACAAGCGATTTACTTTGATGCGCATAACCTTTTAATATTTTGCTGAATTTATTCCGATCAAACACGCTGTTTTCAATCTTAGGATTGCTGATTTTCACCTTATTGTTGAGAATTGCACCTCTATTTGTTCCAATTTACGAGCAGCCAAATATCAATACACCACTTGCCCAATTGTTGTTCCATTGGTTAAACAACAATCCAGTATATGTTGGAAACCAATTTTTACTTTCAAGTTTTTTGGTATTCTTTCAAGCTTTATTGTTAAACTATATCAGCACCGATAATTCAATATTATACAAAGACAGTCTTTTACCCGGTTTGTTTTTTGTTATTATCAATAGCATCTATCCTCAACAATTGATTTTGAGTCCGCAAATGATTGCCAATTCATTTCTATTGTTGATGCTATTTAGAATATGTTATTTATATGATTCAGAAAGTCCGATTTTACTGGTATTTGACATTGGGGTTTTATTAGGAATAGGACTACAGTTTAATTATGATATGCTGGTATATTTACCTTTCATATTAGTGAGTATCATTACCATGACATCCTTTAACTTCAGGTATTTATTGGTAGCAATAATTGGAATAATAGTACCGGCTTACTTTTTAGGAGTTATATTTTATCTGACAGACCAGTTCGGACCTTTTATTCAATCATTTGAATATAGCATACAAAAAAGTTATTTTAATACACCCAATTTGCCAATTCAAAAACTTACAACCTGGATATCATTAATGCCTCCTTTTGTATTTTCAATCTTTCAACTTCAAGGAAATTATTTTAGAAATCGGGTAAAAACAAGGCGTTTACAATTAACCATGGGAATTTTGCTTTTATTTGGAATCTTCTCGTTATATGCAGAAAACCAAAGTTTTATTTATGCAATTCCATTTTTATCCAGCTCATTGGCATTAGCCATTGCCAATTATTTTATCAGTCACAAACGTTTTTGGTTAAAAGAACTACTACTATTTTCTACATTAACCACTATTGTATTAAACCACTATTTTAATAATTAAAGATGTTTTACTTTTTATCTAAAGTTTTATATGGAATTGTAGCACCGGTAAGTTTGGTCCTTATTATGTTCATTATTTACTTTATCTCGGGGGTGAAAAAATGGATTTATTGGGCATTTGGACTTACTATATTTTTCACGAATCCATTCATAGCACAAACAGCAATAGGTTGGTATGAAGTTGAACCAATAAGAATTGAAAAAGGAAAAAAGTATGATGGTTTAATTATTTTAGGTGGGTTTATTTCAAACGTAAATGTGGATGGTGAGGATAGAGCTGTATTTAATGACGGTAACGACCGAATGATTCAAGCTTTTAACTTATACAAAGACAAAGTATCAAATCGAATTGTTTACGCCGCAGGAAGAGATACCGTATTTACCAGATTTCTTCCTGAAGCATTGTTAGGAAAAGCTTTCTTAATGAAATGTGGTGTACCTGATAGTTGTATATGGGCTGAATATAAATCGATAAATACTTTCGAAAATGCTTATTTAACGAAAGAGATGTTACAAAAGAAAGATCCAAATTGGAAAAAAAAGGAGTATTTAATTTTAACTTCAGCCTTTCATATGCGCAGAGCAATGGCTTGTTTTGAAAAACAAGGTTTCAATGTAACTGCTTATTCTACAGATTTGAGATCAAATAATAGTAAGCTTTCGGTAATGAATACTATTATGCCCACTTATGGAGGATTTGAAATTTGGACATTCTTGTTAAAAGAATGGATTGGTTTAGCTGTCTATAAATTAAAAGGATATATTTAGTTTTGCGGGAATTAAATCAATAATTATACAGAACATTCATGATAATTTAATAGTTTCTTGTAAATTTGCGGCGCAAAAGAAAAAGAGAAAACAATGAGTAACATTACATTTACAATGATTAAACCAGATGCCGTTGCTAACGGACATACAGGAAAAATCATCGACCAAATTATCCAATCGGGATTTAAAATTGTGGCAATGAAATACATCCATTTAAGCAATGACATGGCTGGTTCATTCTACAATGTGCACAGAGAGAGACCATTCTTTAACGATTTAGTTAGCTTTATGACGAGCGGACCAATAGTTGCGGCTGTTTTAGAGAAAGACAATGCTGTTTCTGATTTCCGTAAAATAATTGGAGCAACTGACCCTTCAAAAGCAGATGCAGGAACAATTAGAAATTTATTTGCAAAATCAATCGATGCTAATGCCATCCATGGTTCAGACAGCGATGATAATGCTGCAATTGAAGCAAGTTTCTTCTTCTCTGCATTTGAAAGATTCTAAATCGAACTTCTACATAAACAAAAAAGTCGACCTAGGTCGACTTTTTTGTTTATGGGTTCTAATTAAAATCTATTCCAAATTAGAATTATCAGCATTCCGAAAATTCTATTTTACAATTTTAAACTCCACTCTTCTGTTTCTTTGGCGACCTTCAGCTGTTTTATTATCTGCAATCGGTTTTTTAGAGCCAAATCCGGTTGCCTTCATACTTGAAGCTGATACACCTTTTGAAGCTAAGAATGTTTTAACGGCATTCGCTCTGCTTTGACTTAATTTCAAGTTAGCAGCAGGATTTCCAACATTATCTGTATGACCATTGATTTCAAGTTTGTAAAGCGGTTTTGAAATCAATAAAGTAGCTAATTCTTCTAAACTATTTAGTGATTTCTCTGCGATTTTACTGGTTCCAACTTCAAACTCCAAATTACTGAAAGCCTCATTAATTACCTTTTGTTCTTCAACGGTTAAAACAACCACATTAGGTTCGATTTTAGGACAACCATTGTCTTCAGGTTTTCCTGCCACTAAAGGGCATAAATCTCTATAATCAGGAATAGAATCACCATCTGTATCAGGACATCCGGAATAGATTGCCAAACCTGGTAGTGCCATACAACTGTCTTTGCTATTGATAATTCCATCACCATCTGTATCAGGACATCCATTAAACTTAATTAAACCAGGAACAGCAGGACAAGCATCATATCTATCCGCTACGCTATCTTTATCCATATCCGGACAACCATCAAGGTATTTAGGACCAGCTTTTTCAGGACATTCGTCATCTTTATCTAAAACACCATCATCATCCTTATCAGGGCAACCATAATTTTCAGGCAAACCTTTTATTGAAGGACACTGGTCTTTGTAATCTGCTACTCCATCGCTATCTGTATCAGGGCAACCATGTAAAAGTGGGTCACCTTTAACATTAACACAACTATCTGAAGCATCTTTAACACCATCACCATCGGCATCAGGACAACCTTTTGCCTTTGGAGAACCTTTTACTTTAGGACACTCATCTACATTATCAGCAACTAAATCTTTGTCGGCATCAGGACATCCCTTCATTAAACGTGTGCCGGGAATAGTTTTACATTTATCTTTTCTATCAGGAACACCATCATTATCTCTATCAAAGCGGTTACCAATATTTATGTTTAAACCAACTCTTGTATTTGAATAATGTGTTTTCTCCCAATTGTAATTACCCAACATGTTATCAGACATGGCATACATTGAAAATGGACCTAAATGTAGGGCAAAACCAGCCCCAATATTTGAGTATTGCTCACGGTACATATTATAATTTACTTTCAATTCAAGAATTTTCCAAATCCTTTGAGTAAATGCAATTGAGGCACCTGGATAAAATTTTCCTTTCCACATTTCTCCATAAGCAACCAATCCTAAGGTACCACTTTTATACAGATTATAGTTTAAACCCAAATAGACCTTTGGATTAAATGAAGAAGTATAAGAACCTGTTTTTTCAATTGGTTCAAATAGTTTACCAACAGAATCAGCTAAATCTTCAAAAGCTGAGTCAAGTTTTGAAGGGTCATCTGTTAAAACACCCTCATAAGAAAAAGTGGCTTTTCTTGTGTAGTTTTTACCATTATACCAGTTCATTACACCCAAATCTAAAACAGAAGCAGATAAACTTAATTTTGAATTTGCTTTGTAATTCAATCCAAAATCGAAGCTATATCCGGAACCAACTGGTTTATTTAGGTAGTCGGTTGCAATTCTAATTTGGTCGGCAGAAGTTGTAGCATTTCCTAAATCTTCAATTCTATCAGCACCCGAAGCAACCGCTTCATAATCTGTAGAAGCATTTAATCTGATTGCACCATTTTCACCACTATCAGTTAAAAGAGTTGTTTGATTACGAACCACTTTTGTATGGTAAATTCCAATATTGTATTTGGCTCTAATGCCAATGCTTAGTTTATCGCCAAAATCTCTTGAATATGCTGCATGAATTGAAGTAATCGCACTCATTTCAACATCCAATTCACCAATATTTACCGGCTTACCAAATAGTTTAGAAGTACTACCATTACCATAATACACTAAACCCAAAATATCTTTTGGAAGTCCAATATTATGATTAAGTGTATTTTGAATACCAAAAGAGAAATAATTTTTTCTAATCCTTAAGCCAATAAAAATAGGATTGATTTGAGAATTGAATTGCATGTCTCTTAAATGATAATTGGGATTTGAAAGCAATTTATCTACTGTAGTTTCTTGCGTTTCATCCTTTCTGAAAATATCATACATAGTTACACCCGGCACATAACCGTGGCCATAAAAATCAAGTAACCCTATTGTAAAACCTTGTCGGGAAGGTAAAGCAGGATTCAACAAGTTACTTTGTGCAACTGAGTTGAAATTATAAAAAGTTAAGTTAGTTTGTGCTTCAGCCAGAAAGCCACAAAAGAATATAGTTATTAGGAGTATAAGTCTTTTCATTGTTGTTAATGCTTTTAAGTAAAATTACTTTTTAAGAGGTTTATAATTTTTCAACTTAATTTTGGCACTAAGACCAATTTTTGATTTATAGTCGGAGTATATTTTCACAATTTGAGAGCCATTGGCATAAGTGCTAATTTGGAATTTGAAAATCATTTTAGTTAGATTAGACCTTTGTATGGCGGCTAAATTTTGGCCACTTAAGCGAATAGTATTGACACTAACCGTATTTTTTATTGTTTTTCCGTTTGCATCCGGAATTGAAGCTTGAATAAATCTTGGAGTTGAAACAGAATCCTTTATTATACCATCTTTATCTGCAAAGAACATAAATAAACTACCATCGAATGGAATACCATTATCCATTTTAACAATTAAATCAAGGAATTCTACATTGTTTGAATCGAAATCTTTTCCTAATAAAAAATTGCCTAAAGTACCATCAGGTCTAACTTCAAAAAACGGATTATCAATTGTATCAGATAAAGTAAAATCATTTGTTTTTAAGCTGAATGGTAAATCCATTTCAAAGCCAACAGTTATTGAAGAACCACGTTTAATGAAATCGTTATTTCTATTAATAGTTCCCGAAGTATCAGGCTGCGCATTTCCACCAAACGAAACCTTAGCCGGAGGCAAAGAAATCAATTTTGGTAATTGGGAATTCTTTTTATCAAAAACAAAAGTTCCTTTTATATTTCCTTGATTAACTGAGGTAGGATATGCAATAGTAAAAGGAGGCCCATCTAATTTTTGGGTTAATCCTTTTCCACTAATACCATTTACATCGAGTGCAACAGTAATTGGAATGCCTATTGAATTATTAGAATTAATTATCAATTTGGGATCATCTAAATTAAATCCTTGATCAAAGTCCTTAAGCATATCTACAGCAATTTCACTTGCTTCAATAGGTATTGTTTTCTTTCCTAAATTCCCTTCGATAAGATCAAACTGAAAATTATTGAAGGTGAAATTTGCATTTACATAATCAGAAGAATCAAATAACTTTAATTCTCCAGATGAAACTAATGTAGGTTCTATTTGTACTTTCAACTTGTTGTAGGGCTGAGTTATATCTTGAGTTAAATCCATTTTCACACCACCAATATCAATAACTCCATTTTTAGTTTCATTATTTACTTCAATATTTATAGGAGCAAAAGGAGCTCCATTTTTTGTTGCACCGGGAAGCGTAATTTTCAAAACTAATTTTTCCCTGATAGTAGATACTAGATTATAATTGATAGTTCCGGTAAAAAAAGAAGCTGCCTTTATTTGAGCTGTTGGATCATCAGCTTTAATCTCAATATTCATTGTTTGAGGATTTACCTGTGTATTTGGAAAAACCGCAAATCCTGAAGCAGACTTTAAGTTACTGGTTGTAGCGTCAACTACAATTGAGTCGTTTAAATTAACTAATACTGGCGACTGACTTGCAAATGATCTAAACTGAGGCAAACTATAACCTAAACTGTTACTTAAGGTTCTACCTCTTAAATTAATAGAGTCTTTTTTGTTTCCTCCAGGAGGTATATTATTAAAAACCATTTGTCCAATTAAACTTTGAAAAGGAACCATATTGTACAAATTCAACCTTACAACATCGATTGTCACAGGAAGTCTATTTTTAAATTCAAGAACCAAAAATCCTTCTGCTAGAGTTATACTACTAAAACTAGTATTAGAATAAGGTAATATTGTTACAGCAGGATTGTTATCACTAATAGCAGGGAAAATTGTAACAGTACCATTAGCAGAATTCAGAGCATTTTTTGTGGCAGTATTAAAATTAGTTGCCATATCACCCAATGTAGTAAGATCGGATGTAAAAGTATTTGCAATACTTATTGTGCCTAATTTAGAATTGGTATTAACGGGCTGCAATTCCGGTAATTTAACAAAACTGTCAACCGGAAATGTAGCAATGGTATCATCTTTAAAAATAAAATGAATCAAACCCGAATTGTCATAAACGATATTTGAATCCTCTTTTAAAAGGTCATTCATTTCTAAA
>JBIPMI010000346.1:0-3159 GCA_044369215.1 Bacteroidia bacterium
CTTTAAGCATTTTCTTATCACTAAATAGTATGGCATTTTTGCTGAACTGGCTTTGATCACTATTGGTATTGTACCAACCATTTTCACAAACTATTCTTTCGTTTTTACCATCGATTTGAGTTGAACCATAAAAATAGGCTGTTCTGCTTCCGGTATTGTATAGCAGGGTGTCACTCTTCATTGTATAATCCGGATTAACAAGCAGCACATTTCCTTTAAAAAAGAAGTCTCTGGTTCTTGCATAATAGTACCCATTTCTACTGGTGAGAACATTTGTGTTGCTAACTATCTTTCCATTATTATTATAAAATCCATATTGATTATTTAAATCATAATCCAATTGTTCAGAATTTAAAGTCATCGATTTATCAGAAAGTACAACTTCCCCATTTATAAATGCTTTTTTATTGTTACCATCATAATTTAAGTATTTACCTAAAATAGTTACACTATCATTATGATTAATTCTGACGTTTGAAAAAGCCTCTACCCTATTTTCAAGGCCATAGAATAAAGCGCTATCACAATTCAGAAATGTACCATCTTGTTTCATGGCTACATCTCCGATTAATTTGGTTACTTCAATATTTTTTAATTTAATAATCTCCGCACTTTTGGCAAATAAAATCTCTAACCTGCTATTCTGAGCTAAAATATGATTGGATACTCCAAAAAATATAAATGCAAAAAAGATACTTAATTTGAACTTTAACATGATTTAAATCTAAAACCAACAGGAACAAAATTCCTGCCAATTGCTATGTAAGTGCCAAAACTAATTATTTTTGAGCAAAACCTTCCACCAATTGAATCAAAATAAGCAAGCTAATATGACAAATGAGGAGATTTTTCTGAAAAATTTTAAGCATTTTAATTCGGAAAATTTACTTTTAGACAAAGATGATAAAATCCTTGTTGCTATTAGTGGCGGACCAGATTCAGTTGCTTTATTAAAGGTTCTAAAAACACTTGAGTTTAAAATTGAAGCTGCTCATGTTAATTTCCAATTAAGAGAAGAAGAAAGTTTTGAAGATGAACTCTTTGTTTTAAAGTTTTGCGAATCAAATAATATTCCTGTTAAAATAATTCGGTTTGAAACTGAAAAAATTGCCACAAAAGAAAAAACCGGCATTCAGAATATTGCAAGAGTCTTAAGATATAACTGGTTCGAAGAAATTTGCACCAAAGAATCATTTAATAAAATTGTTACAGCACATCATATGGAGGATCATCTTGAAAGTTTATTACTAAATATTTCAAGAGGAGCTGGAATAAATGGTTTAAAAGGCATTCATTTAAAACAAGGGAAAATTGTTCGTCCGTTTTTATTCACTAATAAAAATGAAATTTTAGCATATTTAAAATATACAAATACGGATTACCGAAATGATTCATCAAATAATAAAAATAAATACAAAAGAAATTTCTTAAGAAATGAAATTGTACCAAATTTTAAACAGCTAAATAATCAAGTTCTTGAGCATGCATTTGAACTTAGTTCATGGGCTGGTTTTTATCAGGAATCTCTTGATCGAAACAAAAAGAATCGAAATAAAAAGGGACTGATTAAAACACAGATATTTATTCCCATTCAAGAAATTCTGGATAGTTCGTATCCAATTAATTTCACACAAAATGAAATTCAAAATTTTGGATTTACAAAATCCCAAACAAAAGATATATTATCAAAAATAAAGGCAGCAAAAAAAGGGCAAAACTATGTATCAAATAGTCATCAATTAGTAATAGAAAAGAATCATTTAATTATCGACGAACTATATGAAGAATTTGAAACAATTGATATCAATAAAATTCCCTTTGCCTTTAAGATTAATAGATTGTCATTTCAAATAAAGGAAGTTAAAAAACTGCCAAATAAAATTAAAGAAAACGAATTATATTTTACTGCAGATAAACTTGATTTTCCTATACAAATAAGTAAAGTAAATCCTGGCGATAGAATTAGTACAATAGGATTAAAAGGAACTCAAAAAGCAAGTGATTATTTAATCAATAAAAAGGTAAATAAGTTAGACAAAAAGCTCTGCTGTATTTTAAAAAATAATAAAGAAACAGTAGCACTAATCCCTTTAACCATTGATAAGCATTATGCGGTTAAAAAATCAACAAAAAAAATCTTTAAGATTTCCTATAAATAAAAAAGGTGCTTCGAAATTTCGAAGCACCTTTTTTAATTATCTATTCAATTAAATTCTAGTTCAACTGAAGTTTCATTGTATAAACTTTCGCACCAGTTTCAACTTTCATGATATAGATACCACGGTTAGCAGAACTTAAATCTAAGGTTTCTTCAGTTAAATTATTACCACTAATTATTTTAGTAGCAACTTCTTTTCCTTGAATATCTGAGATGGTTATTTTCACATCATTATCCAATGCCTGAACCAATCTAAAGTTAAACAAACCAGTACTTGGATTAGGATAAACATTCATCAATTTTTCAACAGTCAGAACATCATTTATTCCGGTTACACAAGCATCAGAAGAAACTCTAATGTATCTAATAGCCAAATTACTTTGGTTACCTGATAAATCAGTAACTCTATATGTCATACTAAACAATCCAGGTATATCACCAAACCATCTGTTTTCTGTATTTGGAATTTTAGGCAAAGTAGTTGTAATAATAAATCTACCAGGTTGTCTCATTTCTGCATCACTGTTGTAATTGTCCTGAAGTTCAACTCCCGGATCAATGTATTCGCACCACCTGTTCATGTTAACTGTTTCACCACCAAGAATTTTAACAACCGGTTTAGTTTCATCAACAATATTAATTATACGGCTTACTGAATCTTTATTACCTGAAGGGTCTGTTGCAATATACCATCTGGTAATTGAACCAAGCACATTGGTAGGAATGACTGCAGGTTTTAATGTTACAGAAATCGTATTTTTTGGCCATACATTATCTGAGACAGTATAACCCGGATCTATGAAAGCATTATAAACCTCCCATTTCAAAGGATTATTACCGTTTAATTGAATCACAGGTGCAACGTTGTCTGTTACTCTGATTTCAACCATTACCTGATTTGCTATATTGCCTGAAAGGTCTGTTACATTGAAAGGAATAAAGTAGCTACCAACATTGTTTACATCAACTGTTCCCAACCAATTTGGAACTAAGCCTTTCCA
>JBIPMI010000347.1:0-3152 GCA_044369215.1 Bacteroidia bacterium
AAACTAAACCATAAACAATACTTTGTTTCTGTTTCTTTTAGCAATTTCTTAAAATCCTGAAGGGATGGCATGATTGTAGAAATTAGAATATGAAGAAACACCCCTCAAACTCTTCCAACGCGGACCAAAGGTCCGCGTTGGAAGAGTTTGGGGGAATTTGGTTTACAGCATTTTTCTATAAACATGTGACCGCCTTCGGGGTCATTAATTTCATTGAATAGAGCAATTTAATTCCAAAAACTTTTTGAAAATTATTCTCAATACATATAATGGATTACGAATATCCGCTACTTTACCTAAATGTTTTACTAACCTTCAAAAGCTCTAATGCAGAAGATTACTCGATATAATTAGAATCAGAAGCATGTATTTCTTGAAGTTCTTAAAAATCCTGAAGGGATGGCATGATTATAGAAAATAATAGTAAAGAAAACCATCCCCAACCTCTTCCAACACGGACCAAAGGTCCGCGTTGGAAGAGGTTGGGGGAATTCATTTCAAGCATTTTTATATAAACATAAGACCACCTATCGGGGTCTTTAATTTCATAAAAAAGAACAATTTAATACCAAACTACTTTTGAAAGTGTTTATCAAAACATTCGCTAGATTTATAAAATATTATGGAGGTAAACATACGGATATTCGTTTACTGTATTTATTAAAAATACATCTGATATACATGCGGATATTCGTAATTTATCTGATTTCACTTATATTACTAGAATAATTCACCTAATGTTTGAGCAAAATTCATGAAGAAGTTTGATTTCTCCGGTGTGAACAATATAAAGGGAGCATCGGGTAATCCAAAAAACGGACTGATGGTAAATGATAATTGCAGACCTATAAAAGCAAACATCAATGACCAGGCTTTGATGAAAATTGAACTTCTTTTTGATTTTAATTCGTCTTCAGAATCTGACATCATTCTGTTGAATTCCTTGTAAAACAACATAATTCCGGTTAATCCTGCAGCAGAAAAAATTAAAATATTAATCAGTTTAAATAGCGCATAATGATAGGCTGCAATCAAAAAGAAGAAACTAACCGGTGCAAATGCTGTAAGTACCAATGAAATATAGGTATTACACAAAATTACAAAATGGATGAGTTGCTTGAAATTTTGTTTGATGCCTAAAAAAGAACTGAAAAAGTACAAGGTTGGGAAACAAATAAATGATGTAGCATAAAAAAGTAATGGTAGCTTAAATGAAGAAGCTAGGCCTTGAAGGAGACTTTGTGAACATCCGATAATAAACCCGAATAAGGCATAAAAAATTAGACTGATTGAAAACAGCTTGATGATATCGCTTGTTTTATTTTCGGTTTCAAGGACTTGAAAAATGGTGTTTTTTCTGTTTTTTAAAAGTGGTTGAATGAGTTGTAGCATTTTTTTAGTTTTGGAATTAACGAACTAAAAGTACTTTGTATTGCAGAGTAAAAGAAAATAATTTAAAATTGTACATCATTTAAAGGATTAAATTTGGGAATATGAAACAAGTACATTTAGTATTAGGCAGCGGTGGAGCAAGAGGAATGGCCCATATTGGCGTAATTGAAGGCTTGTTGGAAGAGGGATTTGAAATTGTAGATATAGTTGGTTGTTCAATGGGCGCTGTGGTTGGAGGTATTTATTCAACCGGATATTTACAAGCCTATTCAGATTGGTTGAGAGGATTAACCAAATCAACAGTTTTTAGTCTTACCGATTTTACATTTACTACACAAGGATTTATAAAAGGAGAGAAAATTTTTCAAAAAATACAAGAGTTAACAGGCGATCAAAATATAGAGGAATTGGAGATTCCATTTACAGCTATAGCCACCGATATGATTCGTAGAAAAGAAGTTTTATATCGAAGTGGAAATCTATTTACAGCGCTAAGAGCATCGGTTTCAATACCAGGAGTATTTGTTCCTGTGATTGATAAAAATAGACTTTTAGTTGATGGTGGCGTTTTAAATCCTTTGCCTATTAATCATGTTAAAAAGAAAAGTGATGCCATAATTGTAGCAGTGAACATCAATGCTTTGGCTCCAAATGACCATAATATAGCACAAGTTGCAAAAGAACCGGCTTCTTTTTTGGATAATGAATTCATGAATAAATACTTTTCAAATTTTGTAAAGCCGAAAACTAAAGCCAAACAAAAAGTTCCACAACTAAGTGTTTTTGAATTGGTAAATACCTCATATGACTATACGCAAGATCGTTTGGCTGAAGTAATGGAAGAGATTTATAAACCGGAGATTCTTGTGCATGTACCCAGAACTTCCTGTGGTACTTTTGAATTTTACAGAGCAGAAGAAATGATTCAAATGGGAAAAGATGCTTTCCGACAAGCTTTAAAAGAATATAAAAATACACATTAAACTATTTGTCTAAATCATAATCAAAAGTACATGATGAAAAAAATACTTTTTCTGGTTTTAACCCTAATTGGTTCTATAGAATCGTTTTCGCAAAATTTATACTTTCCTCCATTAGTTGGAAACACTTGGGAAACCAGCAGTCCGACATCTTTAAACTGGGATATTAATTCATTAAACTCATTAGATAGTTTTTTAGCAGTTACTCAAACGAAAGGAGCTATCATTTTAAAAGATGGTAAAATAGTTTTCGAAAAATACTATGGAACATTTACCAAAGACAGCAATTGGTATTGGGCTAGTGCTGGAAAATCACTCACATCTGTATTGGTTGGAATTGCTCAACAAAATGGCTTTTTGTCGATAAATGATACTTCCCAAAGGTATTTAGGTGTTGGGTTTACTTCCATGACCAATGCCCAAGAACAAAAAATTAAAATTCTACATCAGTTAAGCATGACAAGCGGATTGGATGATGGAGTTGCCGATAAAGATTGTTACAATCCTTCATGTTTAAAATACAAAGCGGAACCTGGAACCAGATGGGCTTACCACAATGCACCTTATACAATATTAGATAAAGTAATTGATGCAGCAACAGGTTTAACAATCAATGAATTTGCTTTGGCCAATATCAAGTCGAAAACAGGAATGGATGGTATATATTTTAAAACACCAGGTACCTTTAACAATGTATATTACAGCAAAGCAAGAAGCATGGCTAGGTTTGGATTGTTGATGTTAAACAAAGGATATTGGAACAATACAGCAGTTTTAAAT
>JBIPMI010000348.1:0-3142 GCA_044369215.1 Bacteroidia bacterium
AGGATGGATTGAACCATCTGTAGTGATTTCAATTTGCAGTTTTTCGTAGTCGGTTTTTTGCTCAACACGATAATCTTCAACACCATATTTAACATTCTTAATTGGAGTAAAGATTGCATCCATTGGAATTAACCCAATAACTGCGTCTTTAGGTTTATTTTCATCTGCAGGAACATATCCACGACCTTTTTCAACAGTCATTTCAATTTCCAAATGTACAAATGATTCCATATTACAGATTACCAAATCAGGATTCAACACTTTGAATGAATTGGTATGTTTGCCAATTTCACCAGCTAAGAATTGCTCCTGACCTTTGATATTGATATAGATTTTTTCATTATCAACTCCATCTGTAATTCTTTTGAAACGAACCTGTTTTAGATTTAAAACAATTTCAGTTACATCTTCAATTACACCTTTAATGGTTGAAAACTCATGATCAACACCGGCAATTTTAATACCTGTGATCGCGTATCCTTCCAATGATGAAAGGAGAATTCTGCGTAAAGAATTACCGATAGTTACACCGTACCCTTTTTCAAGAGGACGGAATTCGAACTGACCAAAAAAGTCAGTTTCTTTGTGCATAATAACTTTGTCGGGCTTTTGAAAAGCAAGGATACCCATTGATAAATCTGATTAATGATTATTTTGAATACAACTCAACGATCAACTGTTCTTTGATGTTTTCAGGAATTTGATCACGCTCTGGATAAGCCATGAAAGTTCCACTCATCAATTTACCATCCCAATTCAACCAATTAAATTTCTTTGAATTGCTAGCAGCTAATGATTCGGTAATTAATTCTAATGATTTTGATTTTTCTCTTACACCGACAACATCACCAGGTTTTAATTGATATGAACTAATGTCAACAATATTACCATTTACTGTGATATGACGGTGAGAAACTAACTGACGACCTTGAGCACGTGTTTGAGCAATTCCCAAACGAAATACTGTGTTGTCTAATCTAGCTTCTAAGAATTTTAACAAGTTTTCACCTGTAATTCCTTTTTTACGAGCAGCTAATTCGAAAGTTTTGTAGAACTGACGCTCTAAAACTCCGTAAGTGAATTTTGCTTTTTGTTTTTCATACAACTGAACTGCATATTCTGTTAGTTTAGCGCGTTTACGTGCCATACCATGCTGCCCAGGAGGTACATTTCTTTTTTCGTAAGACTTATCAGGTCCGAAAATCGGATCCTTGAAACGTCTTGCAATCTTGGTTTTTGGTCCTATATATCTTGCCATTTTGCGTCTCTTTTTTAATTATTAAACCCTACGAGCTTTTGGAGGACGACAACCGTTGTGAGGAAGAGGAGTAATATCTGTAATAGATAATACTTCAATACCTGCAACTTGCAAAGTACGGATAGCTGATTCTCTACCAGAACCCGGTCCTTTTACAAATACATCAACTTTTTTCATTCCAGCTTCGAATGCTACTCTAGCGCAATCACTTGCTGCCATTTGAGCTGCATAAGGAGTGTTTTTCTTTGAACCTCTAAATCCCATTTTACCTGCAGAAGCCCAAGAAATAACTTGACCTGTCTGATTGGTTAATGAAATAATGATGTTATTGAAAGAAGCTTTAATGTGTGCTTGTCCATGAGCATCTACACTAACAACTCTCTTTTTGGTAACTTTTTTATTATTCGCTGCCATCTTTCTTACTTCTTACTATTTAGTTACTTTCTTTTTACCTGCAACTGTTTTACGTTTACCTTTTCTTGTTCTAGAATTGGTACGAGTACGTTGTCCGCGAACAGGTAAACCTTTACGGTGACGTAATCCTCTGTAGCATCCAATATCAAGCAAACGCTTAATATTCAATTGACGCTCTGAACGTAATTCACCTTCGATGGTTAAACCTTCGGTGATGTGTTTTCTGATTGCATTTAACTCTTCGTCATTCCACTCACTTACTTTCTTGTCCCAGCTAATGCCGCAACTTGTAAGAATCTTTTGGGAAGTGGAGCGTCCAATTCCGAAAATATAAGTTAATCCAATCTCGCCCCTCTTATTTTTGGGCAAATCAATACCAGCAATACGAGCCATACTTTATTTTATCCTTGACGTTGTTTAAACTTTGGGTTCTTTTTATTGATTACGTAAACTCTTCCTTTACGTTTTACAATAATGCAGTCTTCACTGCGCTTTTTGACAGATGCTCTGATTTTCATTTCTTATAGGTTTATTTATACCTGTAAATTATTCTACCTTTTGTTAAATCATATGGTGACATTTCTACTGACACCTTATCTCCTGGTAAGATTTTAATGTAGTGCATTCTCATCTTACCGGAAATGTGGGCTATGATTTCGTGCCCATTTTCCAAGCGTACTCTGAACATGGCGTTACTCAACGATTCTGTTATCGTACCATCTTGTTTTATTAGCGACTGTTTTGTCATATTAACCGAAAAAGGGGCTGCAAAAATACACTTTTATTTCTAAATATCAACTAATTGTTATTTAAACAGCTCCACCAACCGCTGATCTTCCTTTTATCCTTCCGGATTTCATTAAGCCATCGTAATGTCTCATCATCAAATGGCTCTCTATTTGTTGTAAGGTATCCAATACTACTCCAACTAGAATTAGTAATGAAGTTCCACCATAAAATTGAGCAAATTGACTATTGATATTGAAAACACTAGCTAATGAAGGCATGATTGCAACGATTGCTAAAAATACTGCACCTGGTAAAGTAATTCTTGACATTACATTGTCAATAAAGTCAGCCGTTGTTTTACCAGGTTTTACTCCAGGAATAAATCCACCATTTCTTTTCATATCATCTGCTATTTGAACTGCATTCACAGAAATTGCAGTATAAAAATAAGTAAATAATATGATTAATAATGCAAATGTTAGGTTATAGGCCCAACTCATCGGATTGATAAATGCACCCATTATACCCTGCATTGCTTCATAATTTGGCAAGAACTGTGCAATTGTGGAAGGAATAAACATTAAAGCCTGAGCAAAAATAATTGGCATAACTCCGGCAGCATTAACTTTTAAGGGAATATACTGACGAACACCTCCATATTGACGATTTCCAACGACCCTTTTTGCATATTGAACAGGAATTCTTCTGGTTCCCTGAACCAATAAGATTGTCATCATAATA
>JBIPMI010000349.1:0-3128 GCA_044369215.1 Bacteroidia bacterium
AAGTATTTGGTTATTATGGTCGATTAATATCGAGGAAATTGATTCCAATTTTGTATTTTCAATTAAAACAGATTCATTCCAATCTTTTCCATTCCACTTGCCCAAGATAAAATTGTTTTGTTGATTTCTTAGAAATCCTACTGCTAAAACATTTCCTTCAGAATCACATTTTAGTTCTATTATTGATGCATAACCAATTGTATCAATTGGCAAACCTTCACCTGCTATCCATTGCTTCCCATTCCATTGTGTAATATAACATTGTTTTTTTGCATTCTTAAAAAAACCTCCTGCATATATATTATCGTTTTTGTCTATAGCCAAAGAAGAAATGCCGTCATTAAAATATCCTGAATCTGCTCCTAATTCAGTCCATTTGAAACCGTCCCACATCGCTACTATTAGTTTTTGGGAGCTATTCAAAAGATATCCACCCGCATATAGTCTTGATTTACTATCAAAAACTATTGAATTGATTCCTCCACTAAATGTTGAACTGTCATTCCCTCCAAGTTCTTGCCAAATATTCTTTTCAAATTTAGCAACATATGTTTTTTGGTTTTTGTTTATGAACTGCCCCCCAACATATATATTACCTAAATCATCCGATGTTATACAAATTATTTTATTGTTGAAAATACCAATTTTTTTCCAATTTTTTCCGTCCCATTTTGCTAGCATTTTTTGTTCGCTGTATGGTTTTCCTTTGAAATCTGAAAATTCACCTGCCGCATATAAATTTCCAAATTTATCGAAATGAATTGTTATTATTGAGGAATTGAAAGTTGAAGCATATTTCCCCCCAAGCTCTGTCCAACTAGTGCCATCCCATTTGGCAATAAAACATCCTGAATCATTTGCAAAAAAGCCAGCTGCATAAACATTGTTTAAGGAATCGGTTACCATATCATAAATTCTGTGATCGAAATAAAAACCTGAATTATCTTTTAATTCAATCCATTGAGCATTTGTATGATATGTAACTATTGATAATAAACCAAGAATCAATAATTTAAATTCTTTCATTTTTTTTGAAATTTTGATTTTAAGACTTGAGTCCTTTAACAATAATAATGTGAACTTTTTTATTATGAATATATAGTCCAATTATGTTTTTTTTAGTAGACTAATATAATCAAATTGTTTTTTAAATTATATGCTTGAAGTTTTGTTTTTTTTCTTAGAGTATTTCATTTCACATTTTAACATCATTGTGTATTTTTAAATTAATTTTATTTTTTCTATATTATTAAATAATTGATTATTAAGTAAATATGTTATTATATATTTGTCAAATACGGAATTCAATTCCGTATTTGACAAATATTATTAATTTTGTTTTATGATTATTAGAGCTGCTTCAAGTAAAATAAAATACCTTGCTAAAAAGTTTCCTGCGGTAGGTTTATTAGGGCCAAGGCAATCAGGAAAAACTACGCTGGCTAAAGAATTGTTTCCCAAGAAACCTTATATCAGTTTCGAAAATCAAGACAACGTACTTCTTGCTACCAAAGACCCACGAGCATTTCTTAATCAATATAAAACAGGCGCTATTTTTGACGAAATTCAACGTGTACCTCAGCTTTTATCCTATATTCAAGGTGTAATTGATGAGCTACCAAATAAGGTTGGTTTATTTATTATTACAGGTTCTCAGAATTTGTTGTTGCTCGAAAATATTTCACAGACTTTAGCCGGAAGAATTGCTTTTATACATTTATTACCTTTTAGTTATAAAGAATTGCAAACAGGAAAGCATGATTCGATTTCATTAAATAAACTAATTCTTAATGGAGGTTATCCGCGTTTGTATGATAAGAAAATTAAGCCGGTAGATTATTACCCCAACTATCTTTTAACTTATGTAGAAAGAGATGTGAGGCAGATAAAAAACATTACTAATCTGGCGATGTTCCAGCGATTTTTAAAGGTATGTGCCTCTCGTGTTGGACAAGAAGTTAATTATACATCAATTGGAAATGATACAGGCGTTGACCAAAAAACTATTTTAAGTTGGTTTGGTATTCTTGAAGCAAGTTTTATTGCTTTTAGGTTACAGCCATTTTATAATAACCTAGGCAAACGTCTGACTCAAATGCCAAAGTTGTATTTTTATGATACGGGTCTGTGTTGTTCATTACTTGAATTTGAATCTGAATCGCATGTAAACACACATCCTTTGCGTGGTGCTTTATTCGAAAATCTTATTATTTTGGAACTATTAAAATCACGTTTTAACAATGGTCAACGTAGTAATTTGTTTTATTGGAGAGATAGAACAGGCAACGAGATTGATGTTTTAATAGATCAATCTTCACAAGTGGTTCCAATTGAAATTAAAACTGCTACAACGTTTACTAACGATTTTCTTAAGGGAATTAAATACTGGAAGAAAATCAACCCGGATGTTAAAAATTCATATGTTATTTTTACAGGTCAAAGCTCCTCTATAGATCTTACTGATATCTTGAACTGGAAGGAAATTGATAAAATAAAGAACTAATATATATTTTTGGATACTTGTCAAATACGGAATTCAATTCCATATTTGACAAGTAAATTTTTTTATAAATAATTGATAAAAAGTCAGTTAGTTTTTTTTAGATTCTGTATTATTTTAATTCTTATTTATATTTTCAAAAGTTACTTTAGTTTTTTATAGATGTATTTCTTGATTTCAAATATCCATAATTACCAATTACTTGCTTCATATTTAGCGGAGGTTTTTTAATTCCTGTTTCACAAATGCAGCTAGCTTTTCTTTTTTTGGTAATTTTAATAAATAGGTTGAAACAAATAGGTTATTGTCCATTCCAGCTGTTGCATATTCAACTAATGGTTTGTTTTTATTTGTAACTAACAAAATCCCTATTGGTGCCTTATCTCCCTTTTGTTTGATTTCCTTTTTGAAATAATTAACATAGGTATTTAATTGACCAATATGTAAAGGGGCAAATTGAACTACTTTTAACTCTACCAAAATATGTCATTTAAATATTCGATGATAAAATACCAAATCAATAAAATAATTTGTATCACCAATAAGAATTTTCTTTTGTCTTGATTCTAAGCAAAACCCATTACCCATCTCAATCATAAAGTCCTGCAGATGGACTAATAAAGCAGAT
>JBIPMI010000073.1:0-10491 GCA_044369215.1 Bacteroidia bacterium
TGTTGAAAG
This sequence comes from Bacteroidia bacterium, assembly GCA_044369215.1. GTDB lineage: Bacteria > Bacteroidota > Bacteroidia > UKL13-3 > UKL13-3 > CAISCU01. The sequence continues at coordinate 10 of JBIPMI010000073.1, forward strand.
ACATTTAATAAAATAGATTTTATGAAAATAGGGATTGTTTGTTATCCAACATATGGAGGAAGTGGAGTTGTTGCTACAGAATTAGGAAAAGCTTTGGCATTACGTGGGCATCAGGTACATTTCATTAGTTACAAACAACCTGCCCGACTTGATTTCTTTTCAGGTAATACTTTTTATCATGAAGTTTATGTAAGTAATTATCCTTTGTTTGATTTTCCACCTTATGAAACAGCCTTGATTTCGCATTTGGTTGATGTGGTGAAATTTGAAAAGCTGGATTTGTTACATGTGCATTACGCCATTCCACATGCATCGGCTGCTATTATGGCTAGAGAGATTTTAGCTTCAGAGGGAATTCATATTCCAATAGTAACAACATTACATGGAACAGATATTACATTGGTTGGAAAAGATGCATCATTTGGTCCGGTAGTATGTTACAGCATTAATCAGTCTGATGGAGTAACAACAGTTTCTGATTCTTTAAAAGCTGATACACTTGAGCATTTTAATATCAGAAGACATATCGAAACCATTCCCAATTTTATTGATTTAACAAGATTTTCACATCAACCAAGAGAACATTTTAAATTGGCAGTTGCGCCCAATGGTGAAAGGTTGATAGTACATACTTCGAATTTCAGAAAAGTAAAAAGAGTTGATGATGTTGTTCGTGTTTTTTCTGAAATCAGGAAACAAATTCCATCAAAACTTTTATTGGTTGGAGATGGACCTGAGCGTATCAATATTGAAATGCTTTGCAGGGAATTGGATTTACAGCAATCAGTTACCTTTTTAGGTAAACAGAATCAGATAGAAGAAATTTTAAGCATTTGTGATTTGTTTTTGATGCCAAGTGAAACAGAAAGTTTTGGATTGGCAGCATTGGAAGCTATGGCATGTGAAGTTCCGGTAATATCAAGTAATGCAGGTGGTTTACCTGAATTAAACATAGATGGCAAAACAGGATTTATGTGTGCAGTTGGTGATGTAAAAACAATGGCAGAAAAGGGTATTTATATTTTATCTGATGATGAAAGATTAAAACAATTTAAGGCCAATGCCAAAGCCCGAGCTGCTGAGTTCGATATTCATGAAATCGTTCCTAAATACGAAAAGTTCTATGAGCAAATTATTGAAAAAAGTCAGAGGGCAGGTCAACAATAGCCAATTATCTATTTTTTAATCAGGTGGATTATCCGTTTTTTGCGTTATGAATCCTTTGTTGAAGAAAATAGGAATTTTAGGTGGAGGTCAGTTAGGCCGCATGATGATTGAAGAATCATTACGTTTAAATTTACATTTTAATATTCTTGAAAACGATGCAAATTGTCCATGTGCAAATATTGCAGACCAATTAATTATTGGCAGTTTGCAGGATGAAGCTAAAATTCGTGAATTGGCCGCAATCTCAGATGTACTCACGTTTGAAATCGAGCATGTGAATACCGAAGCTTTATTAAAATTGGAAAAAGAAGGAAAAGAAATTATTCCTTCACCGAGGTTATTACAAATTATTCAGGATAAAGGTTATCAGAAACAATTTTTTTACGACAATGGAATTCCTAGTGGCAACTTTGTATTGGTAGACAATGAACAAAGCTGGAAACCTGCATTGGGGAGCATTCAATCAGAAAAATTTGCTGCTAAAACCAGAAAAGATGGTTATGATGGAAAAGGTGTTGTCCTTCTTAGCAAGAAAGATATAATTGATGGTAAAGTAGCTATTCCATTTTCTCAGCCATGTGTTTTGGAAGAATTTATTGAATGTGAAAAGGAATTGGCAGTGATAGTTGCCAGGGATCGTTCCGGAAATACTGTTACCTATCCGGCTGTTGAAATGGAATTCGATTCCATTGCCAATCTGGTTACCTTTTTATTATGTCCGGCAGATATTAGTTCAGAAATAGAAGAGCAAGCAGAACAATTGGCCTTACAAACCATCAATGCCATGAAAGGTGTTGGTGTATTTGCCGTAGAAATGTTTTTGGCAAAGGATGGCAGACTTTTAGTAAATGAAGTAGCTCCACGGGTTCATAATAGCGGACATCATACAATAGAAGCATGTTATACCTCACAATTTGAGCAACTGGTTAGAATATTGGCAGGAATACCATTGGGCAGTACCAATATTGTTAAACCCGCTGTGATGATGAATTTATTGGGAGGTGAAGGATTTTCGGGAACCTATGCCATTTCAGGACTGGATGAAATCAGCAGTATGGAAGGTGTATATGTTCATTTATACGGAAAGAAAGAAAGCAAACCCAAAAGAAAAATGGGACATATTACAGTACTTGGAGATACACCAATGGATGCCCATGAGAAAGCATTGTATATACAGAGTAAAGTTGGAATTGGAAAAGGATAGTTAATTAAGCTAGAAAAAAAAGAGCCGCACTTGAAATTCAAATGCGGCTCTTTTTTATGTATTGAATCCTTAAGCAGGAATTTGTTTTTTCATCAATATATGAACCAATTCGGTTAATTTAAGTCTTAGTTCGTTTCTGTTGACAATAAAATCAATAAAGCCATGTTCTAAAAGGAATTCAGAGCTTTGGAAACCTTTCGGTAAATCTTTACCAATGGTTTCTTTGATCACACGTGGACCTGCGAAACCAATTAAAGCTTCAGGTTCAGCAATATTTACATCACCCAACATAGCAAAACTGGCTGTAACACCACCGGTAGTTGGATCGGTTAATAAAGAAATATAAGGAATACCCGCTTTGCCTAATAGCGCAAGTTTAGCAGATGTCTTTGCCATTTGCATCAAAGAGAAAGCAGCTTCCATCATACGTGCACCACCTGATTTGGAGATAATCATCAAAGGAATTCTGTTTTCTCTTGAATAATCGATGGCACGGGCAATTTTTTCACCAACCACACTACCCATACTTCCACCAATGAAACCGAAGTCCATACAAGCCACAACTAGTTTTTGGTTTTCAGCTAGATTACCAACTGCAACTTTCATGGCATCATCAAGACCACTTTTTTCCTGAGAATCTTTGAGACGTTTTGCGTATTCTTTAGTGTCTTTAAACTTTAATGGATCAGTAGGTTTGATATTGGTGAACAATTCTTCATATTCAGTACCAAACAAAATAGGAAAATATTCATCAGACCCAATTTTATCATGATAATTGCAATTCGGACAAACATAATTATTCTTCGCATGATCCTCAGCCAGAAGGTTTTTCTTACATCTACCACACTTATGCCAAAGTCCATCCGGAACGGATTTTTTCTCTGATGTAAGGGTTGTAATACCCTCTTTCATTCTAATATACCAACTCATTTTGAAATAGAAATAAGTTTCGAAATAAAAGGAAGCTGTGAAATATACCAAGAGAAATAAATAAAATGACTGGTATTCAGGGCAATAAGTGTGTTATTTTTTTGACTAAAAATTGTTAAGTTAAAATGAAATTCTGCTTATTTTTTACAAGTCATTGCGTAAAAAGGCAAAAAAAAGCCCCCAAAATTGGAGGCTTTTGTATCAAATAATTGATAATATTAAGCGATAGTAACTGAATTATCTAAGTATACATCTTGAACTGCATTCAATAATGCAATACCTTCATTCATTGGTTTTTGGAAAGCTTTTCTACCCAAAATTAAACCTTGTCCACCTGCGCGTTTGTTAACTACAGCAGTTGTAACTGCTTCTGCCATATCTGAAGCACCTTTAGATTCACCACCTGAGTTGATTAAACCTTGACGACCCATGTAGCAATTAGCCACTTGGTAACGAGTTAAATCGATTGGGTGACTAGAAGAAAGTTCAGTATAAACTTTATCGTGAGTTTTACCAAAATTCAATGCAGTATAACCACCATTGTTTGTAGGTAATTTTTGTTTGATGATATCAGCCTGGATAGTTACACCCAAATGATTTGCTTGTGAGCTTAAATCTGCTGAAGTATGGTAATCAACACCATCTTTTTTGAAAGCATTATTTCTTGTATAACACCAAAGGATGGTAGCCATTCCTAATTCATGTGCACGTTCGAAAGCAGCAGCAACTTCTTGAATTTGGCGACCTGATTCATCAGAACCAAAATAGATAGTAGCACCAACCGCAGTAGCACCTAAGTTCCAAGCTTCATCAACCGAACCAAACATAATTTGGTCGAATTTGTTAGGATAACTTAAGAATTCATTGTGGTTAATTTTAACAATGAAAGGAATTTTATGAGCATATTTTCTAGCGCAAGAAGCCAATACTCCATAAGTTGAAGCAACAGCATTACAACCGCCTTCGATAGCTAATTTAATGATATTTTCAGGATCGAAATAAATTGGGTTTGGAGCAAAAGAAGCACCTGCACTGTGCTCAATACCTTGGTCAACAGGTAAAATTGAAACATAACCAGTACCACCTAAACGGCCATGGCTATACAAATCTTCCAAGCTCCTAAGAACTTGAGGGTTACGATTACCGTTTAAAAACGAACGGTTAACGAAATCACCACCAGGAAGCATAATTAGATCTTTGCTAATTGTTTTGCAGTTGTGGTTTAAAAGGAATTCGGCTTTATCGCCTAATAATTCAGCAATTTTTGTCATATCACAGGTAATTAAGGAGTGGCAAACTTACACTTTTTTAAAAAGATAGTGGGCAAATTTTTATGATTATGACTTCTTTTAAAAGAACTTATGTCATATTTTAGCTTCGAAAATGAATATATCGGTTAAAAAAGTACAAGATAAGCCTGAACTTGAGCAAGTTTGGGCAATTCGACATGAAGTTTTTGTTATCGGGCAAGATTGTCCGGAAGAACTGGAATGGGAATATGAGGAAGAGTCGGTTCATTTTATGGCCAAATTAAATGATGAGCCATGTGGAACCGCCCGCTGGAGAAAAACAGAAAAGGGTTATAAGCTGGAAAGATTTGCTGTATTGGAAAAATGCAGAGGTAATGGTGTAGCATCAGCCTTGATAAAAGCAGTGATAACAGATTTGCCAGAAGATGCCACTTATGTTTATCTGCATGCACAGTTAGAAGCTGCAGGTTTATATGCAAAACACAACTTTAAAAGAGAAGGCGAACATTTCTGGGAAGCAGGAATTGAACATGTGAAGATGAGAATGGGGTAAGACAGTTATTAAATGATTTTGATATCATATTGAATTAAACAATTACATTATCCTACAAACAAAAAAGCACTCAGAATTTTATTTCTCAGTGCTTTTTTGAATGATTATCATTTTAGGATTTCTTATTCCACAATTGCGTGGTACATACCTTTGATTTCGCCATCAAATTTTTGCTCAATTACTTTCCTTTTTGCTTTTTGTGTTGGAGTTAATTCTCCTGCTTCCAAAGTAAATGGTCTTCTTTTGATGATGTAATTTTTCACACGTTCGAATTTGCCTAGTTCATTGGCATATTTATGCATGTCAACATCTAACCATTTTTTAATTTCTTCATCCTGAATGAACTCATCTGTTTGGTTGAAATAATCTTCTTTGAAGCCAAATACTTCTTTCATTTCTTCTCTAGAAGGAACAATAATTGCAGTTAAGTATTCCTGTTTATCACCAATTAAGAAAATCTGTTCAATCTTGTTTGATTTTAAATACGTGTTTTCGATTGGAGTTGGGTATACATTTTTACCAAATGAATTCACCAAAATATTTTTAATTCTATCGGTGATTTTTAAATAACCTTTATAGAACTTTCCAACGTCACCTGTATGTAACCAACCTTCACTGTCAATAGCTTCTGCAGTTTGTTCAGGTAAGTTCCAATAACCTTTCATCACGTTTTGGCCACGTACCAAAATTTCTCCTTCAGCCGATTCGAATTTAGGGTCGAAACTTGCATTGGTTTGTACGGTTATTATTTCTTTTGTATCCGGATTCTGAATAGCAACTTCACAACCTTTTCCAATTCTTCCAACACTACCAAATATTGGTCGGGCAGGCTCGTTTACCGAAACCAATGGTGATGTTTCTGTTAAGCCATATCCTTCACAAACCAACACGCCAATGTTTCCAAAAAATTCACCTACATGTTGAGGCATTGCACCACCACCTGAGATCATAATTTTCATCTGACCACCTAATTTTTCCTTGATTTTGGTGAAAACCAATTTCTCGGCAATCATTAATTTTAGGTTTAAAAGAAGAGAATTTTCTTTGTAATTTTCTCTATTGTGACGAGCAGTTTCGCCTTGTTTGATAGCCCAATTGAAAATCTTTAAACTCAATCCACCTTTTGAAGTCACATTTTTTCTAACGCGTTCTTCAATTCTTTCCAATAACCTAGGCACAGTTAAAATGGCCATAGGTTTCATTTCAATAATATTGTTTGAAAGTGCTTCTAAACTTTGAGCAAAAGCAATTTGAGTTCCAACCATTGTACTTAAATAATAAGTAGCGGTTCTTTCATACACATGACAAAGTGGTAAAAAAGAAAGGAATCTGAAATCTTTGTTAACGATTGGCATCAAATCAATACCCATTTCCACATTGGTAATGAAATTATTGTGGGTTAACATGGCGCCTTTTGGTTTGCCTGTTGTTCCTGATGTATATAATAAACAAGCTAAATCATCACGGGTAATCTTATTCAATCTTTCTTCAATCTGGTCTTTTAACTGAACATGACTCTGTGTTCCCAGATCAATCATTTGCTGATAAGTGATGGTATTTGAGTCGAGTTTATCAGTATCAAAAGCAGTAATAACCAGCTCCAGTTTAGGGCAATTTGCTTTGATTTTATTTACCTTTTTAAGAAGGAAAGGAGTTCCAACAAGAATTGCTCTGGCACCTGAATCATTTAAAATGTATTCAACTTCCGACTCACTTAAAGTCGGGTAAATTGAAACATTCACCAAACCAATTTCCATTAAGCCCTGGTCGAAGCAAATGTATTCAGGACAATTTTCAATGATTAATGCAACATTATCCTGGTGTGCATATCCTTTAGAAAGCAAAAAAGCAGAAATAGCGTGTGCTTGATCTAATACACTTTGGTAAGTTATTCCTCTATAACTATCTTTTTGTTTTTCTAATAAATAAATGTCTTCCGGTCTTTTAATATTAACTGCAGCATTTCTCATGTAATGATGCAGCGACGGAAAATTTGGTAAAGAGACATTGGTATTGCTCATATATTAGCTTTTTTGTTAATGCGAATAAAGAGCAATTAACAAAATTCAACTAAATAAATGGTGCAATTACACCATAAATTTTGTTGCATTTTTAGCAAAAAAGCCCAATTCGCTTGCAAATTTTACAATTATCGACCGTTTGGAATTCTCATTTTGTAGTCAACACGGGCTCCACCTTTCGAAATATTTATCAATTTATTTTTAATTAGACGTTTTTTTAGCTCACTAATATGGTCAACAAATAAAACCCCAATACAATGGTCGTATTCATGTTGAATAACTCTTGCAGCCAGTCCGCTGTAGGTGGCGGTATGGGTTTTGAAGAATTCATCCTGGTATTCAATAACCAGATTACTATGTCTGTTTACGTTTTCGCGTATATGAGGAATACTTAAACAACCTTCTTCATAATCCCATTTTTCGCCAGTTTCTTCAAGAATTTTTGCATTAATAAAAACTCTTTTCTCTCCGGTAGCTTCTTCGGTTTCACCAAAAGCACCTGTATCAATAATGAATAGGTTGATAGATTTTCCTACCTGAGGAGCAGCTAATCCAACTCCACTTGCTTCGTACATGGTTTCCCACATATTTTCAATTAATGCATTTAAGCCCGGGTATTCGGGTGTAATATCAATTCCTTTCTTTCTAAGGATCGGGTCGCCATAAGCGAGAATCGGTAAAATCATTACTATACTTTCTTTCTAAAAATTTGTTTCCATATAAGTTTGAAGAATCAAAACAGCGCTAATCTGATCAACAGTTTCCTTGTTCTGTCTGTCTTTTTTCTTCAGTCCCATTTCCAGCATGCTTCTTTGTGCAATTTTGGATGTAAACCTTTCATCAATCCTTTCAACAGGTATTTGAGGGAAGTGTTTAGCCAACAAAGATATGAATTTTTCTACATGAACCGCAGATTCAGAATCAGAACCATCTAAGCGCAAGGGCTTTCCTACAACAAAAATATCAACGGGTTCTTTTTTTATATAATCTTCTAAAAACTTAATGACATCCTTCGAATGCACAGTGGTCAGACCATTCGCAATAATTCTTGAGGGGTCTGTAACTGCCAGTCCTACTCGTTTTGTGCCATAATCTACAGCTAAAATTCTTCCCATTAATTAATTGATTTTAAAACGATGCGAAAGGTAGTTCCTTTTCCTGGTTCCGAGTGCCTTACATAAATTTGTCCTTTGTGGTATTCATGAATAATTCTTTTTACCAATGACAATCCAAGTCCCCAACCTCTTTTTTTAGTTGTATAACCCGGTTTGAAAATGGTTTTAAACTTCGAACGAGGCACACCTTTTCCAGTATCAGTAATATCTAAATAAACAAATTCTGCATCATGGTTGATTTGAATATTCAGGGAACCAGTTCCTTCCATGGCATCAACTGCGTTTTTACAAAGATTTTCAATCACCCAATCAAAAAGAGGAATATTAATTTGAGCCCAGTTCCCGGGTTTTCCAATATTGATTTCGAATTTTACTTTGCTTGAAATTCTATTTTTCAGGTAACTAATTGATTTTTCAACAACTAAATCTAAGTTTTCACCTTTAAGAACAGGTTCAGAACCAATTTTTGAAAAACGTTCAGTTATTAATTCCAGCCTTTTAATATCGTAATCAAATTCCTGTAAGATTTCTTCTTGTTGGTCTTTTTCCGTTTCTCTGATAAGATTTAACCATTCTCTTAATGATGAAATAGGCGTTCCTAATTGGTGTGCAGTTTCTTTACTCATACCAACCCAAACTTGATTTTGTTCTGCTTTTCTGCTGCTACTTAATGCGAAATAACTCATCAAAGCAAAAAATGCAATAAGTGCTAATTGTATAAAAGGATAGGTTTTTAGCTCGTTTAAAAGTTTTGAATTTTCGTAATACAAGTAATTATATCTCTTATTTTCTTCATCGTATAAAATTTTTATGGGTACATGCTCATTTTTCATGATTTCGAGTGTACTATTTATATATGAAGTATCTTTTTCTCTGGTGGGATCAAGATTTCTGGTTGTAACAATATTGCCTTCATCATCCACTAAAATGGTTGGAATGGTTTCATTGTCTTCAATAATATTTAGCAAAAAATTGATATCACCTTCTGCTTTTATGAGTTGTTTGGTAGCATTGGCCCACAATTTTATTTTGTTATCTTCTTGAACAGCAAGCGATTTAACCAAACTTCTGGTATATAAAAGAGAAATTCCACCTATAAGTGCAGCAGCAGCTATAATGATGAATTTCCAATATCTTTTCTGATCATATGCCCTCATATAAAAATTCTTTTCTGTGTTTTCTACTTACAATAATCAATATTTGTTTCCAAAGAACGAATGTATGCAACTGAATATTGAATGGAATGGAAAATCTTACAAGATTGATACTGAAAATCCAATCGACTTATCAATACCATTAAAAAGCGGAGATTCTAATCCGAATGCTTTTCAAATTCCACATCCTGTTTTTGAGCCAATTAGAGTTGGTGATTTTGTTGGTTCAGTAGCAGCGGGCAGTTCTGCAAATTGTGAAAATTTATTGATTAATGCTCATGGAAATGGCACTCATACTGAGTGTATTGGACATATTACCAAAGAGAGAATTACAATCAACCAAAGCTTAAAAGAGTTTTTTTTTATAGCACAATTGTTAAGTCTGAATCCAAAGAAACTATATGATAATCAGCATGGTTTATTATTAGAAGATGCTGAATCTCAAATAAATCCTCAGGTTCAGGCCATTTTATTAAGAAGTTTGCCCAATGGTGATGAAAAGAAATTGAAGAATTATTCGGGAAATGTTCCTCATTGTATAGAACCTGCTTTGGCTGCTCATATTGCAGATTTGGGTATCGAACACTTACTGGTTGATTTACCCTCGGTGGATCCTGAACATGATGATGGTAAAATGGAATCTCATAAAGCATTTTGGAGACCGGGTGATTTAAGTCGACTGAATTGTACAATTACGGAGATGTTTTATGCTCCAAATGAGATTAAAGACGGAATTTATCTTTTGAATTTACAAATTGCCGCTTTGGAAACAGATGCGAGTCCATCAAAGCCTATTCTGTATCAGTTAATTGAGTCATAATTTAATCTTATTTTATTAATATTACTTTTAATCTTTGCAGATGCTTGCAGGGGCTTTACATTTTTATATTTTTGCAATACTTTAAAAAAATAATGGATATGAGAAAAACCGCAATAATGCTGGGTTTTTTTGGATGTTTGATTTCGTTGAATGGCCTGGCTCAGAAATCTGCCAAGAAACCTGCTGCCAAAACTTTTGCAGCAACTAAAACCGACCCTTTTGTTTTTACATATGGAGCGGACACCGTTTATCGTACCGAATTCCTAAG
>JBIPMI010000074.1:0-10476 GCA_044369215.1 Bacteroidia bacterium
GCAATCAAGTTAATCGACCAATGGGAAAAAGAAAAGTAAGTATTCTAAGCAATGCTTCTGAGGAATTAGCTCATATTGCTTATTTTATAGAAAGTAAAGGTTTGCCTGATACAGCAAAAAGTTTGTATCTGATGCATTTGAATTTTTTGAAACATTATCCGATAATAGATTAAATCACCAATTATGCAAATATCAATATTGGAGGATGAATGATTATAAATGCAAGAATTACAAAAGGAAATTTGTTGTCGCATTTATAGAAACAGAAACCGAAATAATTATTTGTGATTTTGCAATTCAAAAACTATTAAAAACCATTTAGCTTAGCCCCAATGCTCATAAATAGTAGTTTGTTTATGAGCATTGGGTTTAATCTTGAGGAACTCAATTCGTCGAAATGATGGATGCTTCCGGGAATTTACTTTCCAATTCTTTTAAATCACTCAACAGTATTTTACCTACTACATAGGAGCGATTACTTGAATGGAAAATTTCATTAATTTCTTTAAAGTAAGTTTGGTCAATTGCTTTTTTTGTTTCAAATGAACAATAGATTTTTAAAAGTGTATCAGCCGATAACTTACAAGGAAATGGATTGATGCTTTTCCTGTATTCATATTTGTAACCATACCTCAATGCTTTTATATCACTTATTACCGCAAAGGATGTTGGGAATCTACATTTTCCTTTGCCAGAAATCTTACTCCACAATTTTTAATATTAAAATTAAAACAAACTATTTGATGGTGGAATTGAGTATTAAGCGAAATTAAACGTAAGTAAACGGATAAAAAACGGCTAGTAAAATTTCTGATCTCAACTTTGTATGACAAATTTTAAAAACACATGAGCAATTTAAGAAACGTAGTGCACCTGATCGGGCATCTTGGTGCAAACCCTGAAGTTAAAGTAGCTTCAAATGGGAAAAAAGTAGCAAAATTCAGTTTGGCTACTAATGAATCATACACCAATGCAAAAGGTGAGAAAAAAGATGAAACCACTTGGCATAATTTAGTAGCCTGGGAAAAGACAGCAGAGTTAGCTGAGAAATATCTAAAAAAGGGAAAAGAAGTTATGATTCAAGGTAAAATTTCAAACAGAAATTATGAAGATTCTAATGGAGTTAAAAAATACATTTCAGAGATAATTATTGATGAAATGTTATTTTTAAATTCAGGTCAAAAGGAAAATTCCAATGTTTGATTGATTAAAAGGGCCGGTTTTATTTTTTTTCCGGCCTTTTTTTTATTTTAGGTAAAACTTGTGGAAACATAAAATTGATTTTAGAAACAAAGCGAGCTTTCCAGTTGTATTTTTGATTGAAATATTTTACGCGAAATGAGCACAGACATTAAAGAAAAATTGAAAGCACTTCAACTTACCATTGATAAGTTGGATAAAGCTTATGGTAAAGGAACAGTAATGAAAATGGGAGACCAAAAAGTTGATAATATTGATGCATTATCAACGGGTTCACTTTCATTGGATATAGCTTTGGGAATAGGTGGATTTCCAACAGGAAGAATCATAGAAATTTATGGTCCGGAATCTTCAGGTAAAACTACTTTATCTATGCATGCAATTGCTGAAGCACAGAAAAAGGGTGGAATAGCAGCTTTTATTGATGCGGAACACGCATTCGATAGAAACTATGCTGAGAAATTGGGTATTGATGTACAAAACCTCATTATTTCACAACCAGATGATGGCGAACAAGCTTTGGAAATTGCTGATGCTTTAATTCGTTCAGGCGCTATTGATATTATCGTAATTGACTCAGTTGCTGCTTTGGTTCCAAAAGCGGAATTAGAAGGTGATATGGGTGAAAGCAAAATGGGTCTTCAAGCTCGATTGATGTCACAAGCCTTACGTAAACTTACCGGTACTATCAATAAAACAGGATGTATTTGTATTTTCATTAACCAGTTACGTGATAAAATTGGTGTGATGTTTGGAAGTCCTGAAACAACTACCGGTGGTAACGCACTTAAGTTCTATGCTTCAGTTCGTTTAGATATCAGAAGGATTGGACAAATTAAAGATGGTTTGGATATTGTTGGAAACAGAACAAAAGTGAAAGTTGCTAAAAACAAAGTAGCACCTCCTTTCAGAACGGTTGAATTTGATATCATTTATGGAGAAGGAATTTCTAAACTTGGCGAAATCATTGATATAGGTGTTGATCTTGAAATTATTAAAAAGAGTGGATCTTGGTTCAGTTATAGCGATACAAAATTAGGTCAGGGAAGAGATGCAGTAAAACAATTATTGGCAGACAATCCGGAGTTATGTGCTGAAATCGAAGGTTTAATCAGAGAAAAATCTGATGGCGGAGAGGTTTTTAAATCTAAAGAATCGGCAGAATAAAGTTTGATTTTTCACATCATAAAATAGGCTGTTTCATTATTTGCAGCAGCCTATTTTTTTGTTTTCTCTTTAGTCTTACTAAAAGTTTCGTTGAACTGATTTAGTTGTTGTAAGAAATTTTAACTGATTGGACTTATTAATAATATCGTTCCGCCGCTTCTCGTCAGTTGCGAAATTCGGAACGAATTATTTTCGGTTAAAGATAAAAATTCTTACGAAACGTGAACTTACAACAAAATTCGCAATTGAGAGATACGGCTGTTGCGTGCAATTCTTGTTATTTTTTTTTACAATATATCTTACTGTCTTTAAGTTTAAAACCAACGCTTGAATATAAATTTAATGCAGCCAATCTATGGTCTTCGGTGAAAAGAAGTATTTCAGAAAGTTCTTTTTCTTCACCTACTTCAACTAATAAGTTTATTAGTTTTCTTCCTATTCCTTTTCCACGTGAAGTTGAGTCTACAACTACATCTTCAATCCAACCCTTATTTCCAGATATAACTTTGTAAGTACACATTAATGCAATTCCAATTATTTTACTATTATCCTCACAATAGGCAACTGTAATTTGGTTTTTCTCATTCAATATTTCTTCAAGATCTAACTGAATTTTGTTTGGACTTAATTGACGGAATAATTCAGAAACTTGCTCTTTAATGGCTATGTTTAAATCATTTTTATTTAAAATGGCTGTTTTCATTTCTTTTTAAATGTTATAAAAAATACAGTTGTATTGAGTTATTATTTTATTTCAAATTTTAAATTCAAGCTATAATTTTCTAGGAACACGGTAGAATTACGCACAGCAATCTTATATATCAAGGGAGAAAACGAAACTTAATTTCATTTGGAATTAGAGGGCAGGAATCGTATTTACCAAAAACTTTAAATCGATTTTTAGCAATTAAATCATAGAAATAGTCATTTAAATTTTGAGGCAAAAGACTTAAAATTTTTAAGATTTTTATTGGTCCTCCGATGATATTTAGTATTTCATAAAAAGCTTTACTCTTAATGAATAGATGATTTGAAGTTTTCAGAATAACAGTATCTACATTTTGTATCGACTGATTCCTTGAAAAGAGTTCCAGATAAGTTTTACCGTTTATAGGGGCAAACTTTATTTGAGCTTTTTTATCAAATAGTAAAATAAACTTGATAAATCTATTGCATAAAACGCAATAGGAATCATAAAATACAATGAATTCGTTCTCTGAATTATTTTTTGTTTGCAAGTTCAGGATTGAATCTGATTGGTGAAAACAAATAAATCATCAAAACTCTGGAATATCTGTATGTAAAAGGTGAGCTCAATAATAAAGCTGAAATAATAGGAATAATATAGGTGTAAAATCCAGCTTTCCCTCCTGATATTAAAAGAATTAATCCACCCAGGACCAACATCAAACCAACAGTAAAGGCATAACTTACATACATAGCTCCCCAAAAAAATCCGGGTTCAATTTCAAATTTTAATTTACAAACCGGACAAGTTTCATGCATTCCCATAAACTTAGAAAGATTGAATGCAGAATGAGTAAACATTTTACCACTTTGGCATTGAGGGCATTTGGCTTTAATTATTGAAAGTCCTTTTGAAGGTTCAAGTTGATCGCACATTGTTTAGTTGCTAATTTTAGCTTTTTTAAGCTTGTAATTTCTATAGTATATAAATCCAAAAACGCCGGCAACAAGGTAGGGTAAAGCTAACAAATATATTATTCCCATATTTAAACTATTCCCAACGTTAGTTCCACCACCTTCTCTTGCCATTTCTAAATTACTTTTACACATGGCACATTGCGCTAATGAATCATTGGCAATTATTGTGAATACCAATAAAAGAATGAATAGGAATATTTTTGATTTCATTTTCATACAAAAATAGTTTTTAATAAATTATTGTTTGGAACAATTGTTCCTATAAAACTGGGTAATAAGGGCTAATCATTAAATAAACAATTACACCTGTTATTGTAACATATAACCAAATAGGATAGGCAAAACGTACTATTTTTTTATGTAGTTCAACTTGCATCATTAAGCCTCTGTAAAAACTCATTAAAACCAATGGTAATACAATTGCTGCTAAAATTATGTGGCTAATTAAAATGAACAAATACGTTGTTCTTAATAATGGATTGTCTTTTGGGAAACTAATATCACCTGCTAACCAATGATACAATACATAAGAAACCAAAAATAATGATGATAAAAAGAATGCTGTTATATTGATATTTTTGTGTGCATTGATATTCTTCTTTTTGATAAAGTACAATGACAACATTAACAATAAACTGCAAGTTCCATTTATGATAGCATTGATCAATGGTAAAGTGTAGGTCCAGGAAGGTAATACTTCCGGTTTTGGTAAAACTTGTTTATTCAAAACAACAACAGCAATGAAAACAACAATTGAAATTCCCATTGCTAACCTGAAAATATTTTTATCTTTTTGTTCCTGGGGCGTGATATTCATATAATAATAATTTTAAATCTCCTTCTAAACGTTTTAATTCGGCATCACTTCCTGAATCATAAACACCTCTGATATGATTTGCCTTATCTACAAGAATGAACTGCTGACTATGGTCAATTGTTTTATCTTCTATAGAAACAGGAAGTAAAAATCCTGCACCGGCTTTGAAAATTTCTTCTTTTGAACCAGTTGTAAAGTGCCAGATTTTAGCATCAGCATTAAACTTTTTAGCGTAGTTGTTCAAAACAGGAATACTGTCATTTTCTGGATCAACAGAAAAACTGACAAATTGAACTTCTGAGAATTCTTTGAATTTGTCGTAAACAGTTTGTAATCTTCTATTCATTGTTGGACAAACATCCGTGCATGAAGCAAAGAAAAAGTTTGCAACATATATATGGTCATTTAAATGTTTCTGGTTGATTTCTTTACCAACCTGATCCTTCACATTAAAATCTGGAACTGTATAAAATACGGTATCCTCATTTGCGATTGCAGGTGGAATTTTCTCTCCAAGATAGGGGAGACGTTCATAATTCTGAGAACCTGCATTGAATATATAAAACAAGACAACCGGAATAATTATTATTCCGGTTGCAAGCCAAAAGCCTTTACGCTTCATTATTACCACCTTAATGCGTTAGTGAAATCTCCTTCGATTAACATAAGTGCTACAAAGAACACAACGAAAATCATAGGTACAATAATCATATACATTAATACTTTACGTTCGAATTTCATGTGCATGAAAACTCCAACAATAAACCATGCTTTTACTACTCCTAATACAATAAACAATGCATTCTTCCACATTGAATGATAGCTTAAGAATAAAAAGTACAATGCAATATCTACAATTGTGAGAGCAAATAATATCCAAAATGTTTTCCAGATCTGGGCCTTCATGTTTGAAGGAGTTTCTGTGTGTTCTAAATGTTCGGTATGTTCCATGATATAGTAAGTTTATTTTAATAATCAGATTAAATAGTAAAAAGTGAATACGAATACCCAAACTAAATCTACAAAATGCCAGTATAGACCAACTTTTTCAACCATTTCGTAATGGCCTCTTTTATCATAAGTACCGGCAAGTACATTGATATAAATGATAATATTTAACACAACTCCTGAAAATACGTGGAATCCATGAAATCCTGTTACAATAAAGAATAAAGCAGCGAATGATCTTGGTCCAAATGGATTATAATCCAATCTTGCACCTTCATGAATGAATGTTGACCACTCCCAAGCCTGACAGCCTAAGAATGCAGCACCACCAATGATAGTTAACAACATATAGTTTGCAACTTCTTTCTTTTGCATTCTATGTCCTGCTTCTACGGCTAATACCATTGTAACAGAACTGAAAATCAAAATGAAAGTCATTAAACTTACGAAGAATAATGGTAAATGAATTCCATGCACAAAAGGGAAATGATTAAAAACTAACTCTGGTGCTGGCCAATGATCTTGAACAAACAAACCGGCATTTTGCATCGCTTCAACGAAGTTATCTGCAACATGATTTAATGGTTTTACAATTGTATTGGCAATAGGTTCTTGATAGCTATATCTAATAAAGCCATAAGCTATAAGCAATGATGAGAATGTAAATGCATCAGAAAGTAGGAAAATCCACATCATTAATTTTCCATAACTTACGCTGAACGGAGATTTTCCGCCTCCCCAAGTTGATTTTTTTTCGGTACTTAATGTAGTTGTGTTAGCCATGTTTGAAACGGTTGCTTGGTTTTATAGGGTTATCTGTATAATGTTAAAAAAATGTATAAGTAAATCCAAAGGATTCCAATGAAATGCCAATAGGTATTACACATACTTAAAAATAAGGTATTGTTCGAATTAATTTTAGTTCTCAGCATTTGAATAATCATAGCTAATACAAAAAATAATCCTCCTAATACGTGAGCCACATGAACTCCTGTTATTACATAAACAAATGAGTTAGATGGATTTGAAAAAGCAAAATATACATTATCTGCAATTAATTGCTGCCAACCTAAATACTGGGTTAAACAAAATGCTAAACCTAATGCAAAAGTTGAAAACAATAAAATCTTAGATTGAGATAATACATCTTTTTTTGCTCTCATGAGCGACAATTGCATAGTAATTGATGAGATTACAATAAGTATTGTGCTGTATAAAAAACTTGAAGGTAAATTAAATAATTCCCAGTTTCCTTCGCCTCTTCTTACAATGTATGCAGAGGTAAAACCTGCGAATAACATTACACTTGCAACTATTAATAACCAAAGAATTGCTCTCTTTGGATTAATTAAATATTCAGGGTCTCTGAATGTATTTTTTTCTATTGATTGAGTTGCCATGTTAGATTTTATCAATTAAATAAGCCAGTTGTACCATTGGTAGATAGATAAATGATGCAAACATTAACTTTTTAGCATCTTTTATTTCACAAGATTTAAATAATCTAAATGCATAATAACTTAACATTAATCCTCCAAAAATGCCTACAATTCCTGATATCATTCCTGAAATTCCCATTTGTGCCGGTAACATTCCTATTGGAATTAATACTAAACTAAATGCTAATGTTTGCAATGCAGTTGATTTATCTCTTCCGGGATTTGAAGGAAGCATTTTAAATCCGGCTCTTTTATAATCATCATCCAAAATCCAGGCAATGCTCCAAAAATGAGGGAACTGCCAGAAAAATTGAACTCCAAATAAAACAAGTGCTGATGAATCGATTTTACCAGTAAATGCAACCCAACCTAACATTGTAGGAATGGCTCCGGGAAATGCTCCAACAAACACAGATATCGGTGAGATTCTTTTTAATGGAGTATATAGGAAAGCATAAGAGATTAATGCTGCAAATGCTAATATTCCTGAAATTTGATTTAGGAATAAAGCAATCATGCTTACTCCTATAATACCAATCAATCCACTAAAAATAGATGCCTCTAAAACAGACATTCTATTGGTGGCAACAGGTCTGTTTGCAGTTCTTTGCATTAATTTGTCGAAATCCTTTTCAATAACCTGGTTAATGCCATTGGCAGAACCGGTTACCAAAAATCCTCCGATTGCAAGCATGGTTAATTCGAACCAATTGATTGCACCCTGACTTGCAGTTAAATAGGTAATAACCGAAGAAAATACAACCAAAGATGTTAGTCTTACTTTAACTAACTGGTTGTAGTCTCTGGCTTTTGACCTTATCAATTCCAAGCCGTTTAATGCTTCAGAGTTATGTGTTATTGTTTTTACTTTCACTTTATTACGCTTTTAAGCGATTTCTATTTTTGTTTTTGTGAACAGTAAGATTGCAATAAAAATTTGCAATCCTGCTGTTAGACTTCCTAATGTTAAGTGCAGACTTTGAAATTGACCCGGAAAACCTAGATTAGCCAGTATCGCTCCAGTAAATGCCTGCGTACTCATTAATAAAATTAAGGCTAATCCTGATTTATAAATGAGTTGATGACGGTGGAATAGTTTTCTGTATTTATTGAAAAGTAAAACACTTATCAATAAGTTCAAGAGACTTAAACTTCTATGGATATAGAATATTGGCTTCATGTGATCAATCCACAAATTTCTATTATCAATTCTCAGAGCTAACTCATCAATGCTCTCTCTAACCTGAGTTCCACTTACTGTTTGAATAATCGATAGTATCAAACTAATCCAGAGGAGCATTTTTAGGTTTTTATCAAAACTAAACTGAGTTATAATAAAGTTTTGGCTTTGGGTAATTGTATAAATTAATAAGGCAACAATTACTAAAGCAATCAGCATATGAATAGTTATCATCCATGTTGCTAAATCAGTTGATACTACTTTTGAACCAATCCATCCTTGAAATCCAACTAAAACAAAAGCTAAAAAACTTAGCCAGAATATTTTCTTATCTGATTTCAAATATGGAAAAGCGAAAATAACTGTTAGGAGAATGAAAAATCCTATAACAACTCCAATCAATCTGTTTACATACTCAATCCAAGTTTTATATACATCAAAATCGGCAATTTCCTTTCCGGCTACTGCAAATTTTGATTTATAATCATCCGGTAATTGAGAGATATTAGTTGGAGGAATGAATTGCCCAAAGCACTTTGGCCAATCCGGACATCCCATACCACTTCCAGTACTTCTAACTAAACCACCTACAAATATGAGAAAGAACACTGCGATGATGGTTGCTATACCAAATCGTCTAAATCTAATTATATAACTCTCTTCAGCGTTCAACTTTTTTTTATTAGGTAAGTCGGAATCTTGATAATACCGACTTACATATTTTAATGTGCTACTTCAGCTGTACTAGCGTGGTGAACCTTAGTTAAACTAGGTTCAGGCAAGCTTTTAGGCTCTTCCAATGGATCAGTTTGATCTCTATCAGGTACATTTTGAGGAATGAAATCATCATCATGTCCTGGTTTGCTATAATCATATGCCCAACGATAAACATGAGGAATTTCTCCCGGCCAGTTACCATGCAAATGTTCAACTGGTGCCGTCCATTCCAATGTATTTGATTTCCATGGATTTTGTGGGGCACGTTTTCCTTTAACAGCAGAATAGAAAAAGTTAATTAAGAAAATTAATTGTGCAGCTCCTCCTAATAATGCAGCAATTGTAATGAACTCATTCATATCAATGAATACATTAAATTGATCATATGCTGTATTTGCATAATATCTTCTTGGCACACCTGCTAATCCCATGAAATGCATTGGGAAGAATACACAGTATGCAGAGATTAAAGTTAACCAGAAGTGAAAATGACCTGCAGTTTCGTTCATCATTCTTCCGAATAATTTTGGATACCAATGGTAAATTCCACTCATCATTCCGAAGATAGCAGCACTACCCATAACTAAATGGAAGTGAGCTACAACAAAATAAGTATCGTGTAAATTGATATCTAAAGCTGCGTTTCCTAAGTAAATACCAGTTAATCCTCCAGAGATAAAAAATGAAACTAATCCTATAGCAAACATCATTGCAGGTGTTAAATTTAAATTACCCTGCCAAAGCGTAGCTAAATAATTGAAGGTTTTTACAGCCGATGGTACTGCAATAATTAACGTTCCTAACATGAATACTGAACCTAGAAATGGATTCATACCTGTAATGAACATATGGTGACCCCAAACAATAAAGCTTAACACACCAATAGCTAAAATTGAACCAATCATTGCTCTGTAACCAAAAATTGGTTTACGAGAATTTGTTGCAATAACTTCAGATGTAATACCTAATGCAGGTAATAAAATTATATATACTTCAGGATGACCTAAGAACCAAAATAAGTGTTGGAATAAAATTGGAGAACCTCCGGTTCTTTCAATTCCACCCGCTAATTCTGCTACGATTTCTGATAAATAAAATGATGTTCCAAAACTTCTATCGAATACTAAAAGTAAAGAACCTCCTAATAATACTGGGAATGATAATAAACCCAAAATTGCAGTTACAAAGAATGCCCAAATTGTTAAAGGCATACGAGTCATTTTCATTCCTTTTGTTCTCATATTTAAAATAGTAGCAATGTAATTGATACCACCTAATAGAGCAGATGCAATAAATAGAATCATTGATACTAACCAAAGTGTCATACCAACCCCGGAACCCGG
>JBIPMI010000075.1:0-10465 GCA_044369215.1 Bacteroidia bacterium
ACACCATGAAGGAAAAACATGATATATTAACTATGGCTGCAGAACACAATTATGTACTGTATTTCGAACACGATCCGTTTCATGCTGCCTGTACGGTAAGTCAAACCGACAAAGGAATCAGAGTGAATCAAATTATAGAAGATTCTTATTTCGCTTGAGTACTTAATTCGTAAATCTTGTAACAATTACTTCTTTCAAGCCAATTATTGAAGTTAAATTTTGCAATCCAATTAGGAATAGAACTATATTTTAATTCAGCCTGCATGCTACTAGGTATTGCAGGCTGTTTCCATTCTTCACTTAGTAAATAGATTGGTTTATCTGTTTTTTGAATAGAATCAATATTCCATTTCACTCTGCTGATATCTTCCTTTAGGTAAAATCTGGCTTCATTTTTACCACTTAAATAGGGGTCTGATTTTTCGAAATAAATAGTACTGCCGGCAGGAATATCATTATAAATAAATTCATACAATGGAGCCAATTCATGTGCAGGTTTAAGCATAATTAGCAACAGAACCAATGCATTTATTGGAAAGAAAAATCTGTCTAAAGCTCTCATAAATCTTTTGTGATTTACTTCCTGAGAGAAGTTCCATAAGGAGTCCCAGCCCAATAAAATGATATAAGGAACAAAAAAGGCCAATGGAAATAAGAACCTAAATTCTTTATGTCCGATTAAGGTGTGCATTAAAACAAATGCCCAAACTGACCAGGTTATAGGGTCTTTACTTCTTTTAATAATTAACAAAAAGAAACCTACAATAAGAATTAAACTATAGGGTGGAATCAGTTTTTCGAAGGCAGTTGTGAAATACCAGTAAAATGGTTCTGTACCAAAACTTGCTGCTACCTGATGAATGATATTTTGGTTGAAATAGTTCCAGGCAGTAAAAGTTTGGTTGCCATAAAATTTTGAATCCAGTATAAAGCCAAGTCCCAAAATGATAACAAATCCAAGAACATGAGCAAGTAGTTTAAATATATTGGGTCTTTGTATGATTAGGAAATACAAACCTAAACCTGCAATAAAAAATCCTGCTTGAAAACGAGTAATAAAACTTAAACCAAGAAAAATTCCGGAAACAAATAAACCTTTTAAAGTTGATGGTTTTAAAAACGGAATCAAACCAAAAATAAAAAATATAGCTGATAATGTTTCAGATGAAAACCTAACATGTACATAAACAGCAATCCAGCTAATCAAAGAAAGTAATAAATGGATTCTTTTTATTTTTTCATTGGGAAATTCTAAAGCTTCATGAAGTTTAAGTGCAGCAAACATGCTTAATAGAGCAATGAACCAACGCAATAAAAAGCTAATCATGAAAGGATTAATTAAGCCAATACTTGCACAAATTTTCATGACAGCATAACTTACCCAAACTTGGAAAGTAGGACGCATTTGAGCACCATATTCCATAGGAAGTTCATTTGTTGAAACAGGATGGTCTATTGAATAAGCAAATTCCAAAAGCTGATAATGTTCATCCGGATGGTGCCAACCTGCACTAAACCAAGCTGCTATAAGATGAACGAGGACGCCGAATAATATAATTTGCTTAGGACTTAGTTTTAAAAGATTCATTTGCCCAAATATGCGTAATTAAAACTTTAGGAAGATGAATTATTTATGAAAAACCAAAAATATTGAAAAGTTTTTTTTCTGATGATAAGCAGATACATCGTACACCTCAAGATTGTTGCGGGATTGAAAATAATCATATTGATTAATAATCTTGATTACATTTTTTGTTTTCTGAGGAGAATCTTTGATGGAGAACATCACTTCTCTAACGATATTGGTATCAGCACTCATGAAGGTTGTATTGAAAAACAATTTTCCATTTTTGTGGTGGTGATATTGAATATCGAATAGTTTTATTCGATTAAACTCCGATTCTTCAAGTACAGATTTGAATAAGTTTTTTGGATGATTTCATCAAAAAAGGGCCTTTGGTTTTTAAGCACATAAAAATGAATTTCTCTATTATGAAAATAATTAATGTTTTTAAAAATCAGTTCATTGCTTTTATTGAATTGTTTTTTCTCCAGAATAACACCACTGTCATTTAAAGAATATTCATAAAAAAAGAAATGAAAAGTCTGCTCATTTATTTCCAATTTAAGTTCTGAAGAAACGGTATCAAAATTAAAACTTTCGTAACTGATGAGACTGTCAATCACTTTTGTTGAAGCAGATACATTTGAACCTACTTGTTCTGTTTGTGATGAAACTTCCTTTTCACCCTGCACATCCGAGCCACATGAACATAAGATAAAGAGTAAATAAATGAAATTTTATAAATATGATTTAAACCGGTGTTTAGAATGGAAATTGGATTGTTTCATAAGGTTCAAATCAGGAAAGAATGAAAATTTGAGTTGACTCGATTTATGCATACTTTTTGTTTTTAATTAGGTCTTATTTAATTTGAGTGCATTTATCCAATTTTGGCCTTTAAAATTGCAATCAGCTCAAGGTATTTGATTTTTTAAGAATGAATATTCCAAATTGAAAATAAGTTTTTTAATTGATTGAGAAGTTTTACTACTAGTCCAACAAGTTTTTTAGTATTTCAAGATTTTTTTTACAATAGATGAATCTCCTCTATATAATCTAATGAAATGAATTCCAGATTTTAATTTTGTAACATCAATTTCTAACTCAGAAAGGCCATTGCTGTTACCAAATTGAATTTTATTTCCCCTTAAATCATATATTTCATAGTTAAACTCGTGATTAACTTTATTACTAGTTATTTTTATAATATCTTTTGATGGATTTGGAGAAATTGCAAAATCATTAAAATCATTTTCTTCCATTCCTACTCCTAATGATAAATTACAACTATCAGGAAAGCTTGAATAAGTGTTTGAGTAAAACATTTCTAAATCTCTATATTGACATTGAACCACCCATTGATTAAGGATATTAAACATGTAATGAAACCCTCTGTTCGTTCCGAATCCCTCCACCATTACAAATTTTACAAGAGGTTTTTTTGAATTATTTGAATGGTAATATCACTAGTGTCCCGTTTAAATTAAAAGATTTTCAGTTGATTATATAATTGTTCTTTGATTTCTTGATCATAAGGTTTTTTAAGAAGGTCTTGAATTGATGTTTTATCAAGCAAAGACGCACCTAAAATTTGAAGTGTTTCATAGGTTGAGTATTTGGTTTTAAGTTTCTGTTTTATGATTGCAATCAGAGTATAAGTTATTACAGCAATATAGACTTGAGTTTTAACTGCATTCTCTGTTCTGCCCCAAAATTCAGTAATTCTAAGATGTTGTTTTATCCATTTAAAAAAGAGTTCGATTTTCCAACGATTTTTATAAAGTTTGGCAATTTCTTCAGGAGGTAGGATTAAGTTATTTGTTAGAAAAATTAAGGTTCTATTTTGATCAGCATCATAAAACTTAATCTTTCGAATTTTTTCTGGATAACCTTGCAATGAATAGAATCCAGTTAGCTCTCCAATTTGGTCATATTTTACACCAGTATTCTTATCTATCTTGTTTGAATAAATTCGCTTAAACTTTAAGTTATTCTTTGCTCTGATTACAAAAAACGATAAAGCACGATGGATAAAATAAAGTCGCTCATAATCTAGATAACCCCTGTCAAATATATAAAAACTACCTTTTTCATAAGTGATTAAGTCCATAGCATTTACATCATGAACTGAAGCTGGAGTCACCTCCATAAAAACAGGAATTGATGTTCGAATATCGTATTGTGTATGTATTTTAACCGCTCCTTTCGCTCTTCGAAATGTTGCCCAACAAAATGTATTTAAGCAAAGATCAATAGTGGTTGAATCAAAGGCATAAACGGCATCTGAAAATGAAAATTCAATGTCAATATTTAAACATATTTTTCGCGCTTCACCAATTAAATGATAAGCAAAAGCTTCATATATTTCAAATGGTCTTTGCTCATTTGCCAATGCTAAATTTGACTTTGAAATACTCTTTCCAAAACCCATGTGATAAAGTTTCGATGGATGAGCATTAATTGTGAGAACCAAATCCCTCAAACTATCACGATTACTAAGCTGACCAAACATCATAGCCATCATCTGATTCCAACAAGTAAAATGACGAACTCTATAATTCCCATTGTACTCTTTTACTATCCGATCAAAAACTCGCTGTGGGAGGAAGGTTGCAATTTGAGTAAATACATATTTGCCTTGATTCATAGTCAAATATGAATCTTAAAACAAAATTCTAATTCAAATCGTCACCGACAATTATTAACTAAAAACCTAATGATATCAAGAATTTCAAAGAACTTTCAATATTTTTAACGGGACACTAGTGTGGTAATATATTAAATTACTACAACCTGTGGTATCAAATCGAATATGCTTCAAACCACGAAAATTGAATACTGAATCTACTTTTAGCCAGATATCTCCATCAAAGAATTTATTTAACCCATATGGTTGGTGATAATAATAATGAAAGCTATCATTTACATTTAATGAAAAATCACAAACTAATTTCTCTACTGTATCCGTTATTAAATGTAAATATGGATTAACCCCTTTGAACCAAATCTTTCCAGATATAGTATCTTCTCTTATAAGCCCACTTTCGGTAGTGCCTTTTCCGAACCACTTATAGGTTAAATTGTTTATAATGGTATCATCACCAGCAGAGTATTTTATAGTATTCCCAGGCATTGTATTGCTGAATAAATTCCAATTTGATAACTTTCCAATTGTAAATAAACTTTTGAATGATTGAGCCTTTAAACCAATTGCCATAAAGGCAAAAACGATTAATCCAATTTGCTTCATTTGAAAATATTTTTTAATTGTTCCTGATTTATTTTTTTGAGAATAAGTACTTTTAAAAATTCTGTACTTATCTCAATATTTCTATAGCTTTAATTAATCTATATTCTGACCCTACTTTTACTTTTAACTGATTATATTGTATTAGTGTACCACACTTTATTTGATATTTATCAAATAAAAAGGCTGAATTATTGTTAATTAGATAGATGTCTTTTTCATTTGAATAGATTGAATCAATTTTTAGAACTAGGCAATAGTTTTCTATTGTATATTTTCCTTTAATATTATCCCCACAAGTGGATCGAGTGAATGTGCTATCATTTTTTAGGTTCAATTCTGTACCCGAAATTATACGGTCAAAACCAAATAAAACTCCATACACAGATTCATACCATTTTATTTTTTTTGATTCATACTTTTTTATTAAGATATTATTTGACTTACAACTAACTATAAAGTTAATAGTAAGAATAGTTAAATAGTATTTTATGCAGTGGTACTTCATTCTTTAATGATGAGCTAACTTGGTCCAAAAATTTATCACATCTACAGTTAATTTAAATATTGCGAGTATTTCTCCATCTCTTTTACTTTTATAAAATTCGATGCTATTTTATTAGTCTTTCTGGATAAAGACAAAGCCTAGTCTGAGATTTTTTTTAACTAATCTATCAAATCGGCAAATTCCCTTTTCAAATTGGAATTATTTGAATTTTAGTTAGGCCAAGCTATTCCTGAAAGCCATCAATATTTATTTTTTATACTCCTTGAATTTCTATTTAGCTACATTTATTTCAGAGCATTTTTTGGAAAAATCGGTTATTAAAAATGGTTAGATTACAATTTTGAATTTTTAAAAGGGGATTTGAAATTAATCCTTAAGAAACCCTAATATTTTCATTTTCGATTCTGAAGTCAGATAAATTCCATCAAACAGTTTATTATATGGAATAAATTCAAATTTCCCTTCAATCAAATTGATAAACACCAAACAGGGAGTTCTTTGGATTTTTAATTCTTTAACAACTCCGTCATTATTTAAAAGTATTCCTTCCAAATTATTACTTGTGGAGTAATCATAATATAGTTCATCATAAATATCACAATAATAATTTAATTCTGACAAATAGGTCCAATAATTTGAGATCGAAAACTTTGCACGAATAATTGAATAATACTTAGTATTTGAATCTTTTGTTGAACAAAGGAAATTATTCAGTTCAATTTTACATCCAGTGCAACAGTTTGTACTGTAAATTACAAAAATGCCTTTTTTAAATTTGATTTGGTTAATTTTAGTAGTATCTCCTTTTAAAATTAACTTTTGATTTAACAAATCTTGAGAAACTGATAACTTACTTAATAAAATAAGTATAAAAAACAATCTGATTTTAATCTGCATTTTTATCCCATTTAAAAATCCACAATCCAGATTTGGGTTGAGTATTTAATAATACTTCATTTTGTTCTTTTATAATTTCGCGAAGTGGCCTGTTAAAATAATTGATATCAACAGTTGTTTTCAGAATAATAATATAATCTTTCAAAAAGAAAGTTTTGTGCATCCAAGTTAAAAGGTAGGTATTACATTTTTGCACTGTATCGGCAACGTTTAACCGTTTATTTCCATCTTTAATATTTACAGAAAGTGTTTTATGGTCAACAAACCTGTCTTCTTTTTGTATAAGCTGATAAACATCGAAATAAATTTGAGGAGGTTCAAATGTATCATTATTTTCTTTTGGCATCTGATATCTAACAAAAAGCTTATTCCCGTTCAATAGCCAAACACCATCAACTTTACTTATTTTATGATTTATAGAACCCAAATGTTTGATTATATAATGAGGATTATTTGCATTTTTATTTTCCCTAAGATTTTTTAAAGTATCTTGATTTATTTTAGACCATTTAGGTTCAAATTTTATAATTGAATCAACAACATTTAAATCTAAATCGAATATGGTAATTTTGTATTCACATGTTTGAGAAAATGCTATATACTTTTCATTTATTTCAAACCAATGATTTGGAGCAAAATGAGAAAATTCAATGCAGTCAAAATTTGGATAAACACTCTTAATTGGTTCAGTTTTATTTGCCAAAAATTTAGAAATAATAACTTTATCTTGAGGTAAGGATGTATTATAAAGAAAAGTTGAAATAAAGGTAGAATCATTCAAAACATAATAGTTATTGTATGTCCTATTTAAATTCACGATTTGTTTAAATGACGCGATTTTTTTTTCAACACTAAAATCAAAAAGAAAGTAGAATGTCCCGTAAAATAGAAAAAGATTCTTTTCTCCTACACCTATTCCAAATATTCCATTTCGATTGTCAATATCAATTGAATCTGGAATTTTCAGGGTAATTTCTGTTAAATTAAGATTTGAATCTAAAATTGTAATAGGAACAGTATTTTTAACTTTAATACTATTAGTATGAATTATACCCTTTTTGAATTGAGTAAATACAATATTAGGGCCCTTTAAATCTTTTAATGCAATTCTTTGATTTACTAAAATAGTATCCAAGCAAAACATGTTCTTTATATCTTGACTGAAAACAGTATTTGAGAAAGTAAATAAGTAAAAATATAGAATTATAATTATTCGCATTATGATTTATTTAAATAACAAAAAGAATGACCAAATTACAATTGGTCATTCTTTTTATAAACGATTAAAAGTTAAACAATTAAGGGTAAGGGACAATTTCGACAGTGTAACCTTCAATTAAGCAATTATTCTCATTGTAATGAGCATTCCAAGTTAATGTAATTAAATAATCTTGGTCACCAGCTACCATTAAATGTAAATTTTCAGAACCCGTCAAGATACCATTACCTTCAGCTTCATTGTTTGCATTTATTATCATATTTTCAATTGCATCATTAATTGATGGCACTGCTACATCACTAACTTCCCCTGAATTCCCAATTACCAATGGTCTACCGGGATATGTTACAGGACAATTATTATTGCCAGGTTGATAACAGTTAATAAATTGATTAACTCTGTATACTTCTCCTTCATCATTTACAATGTCATCATGTGTCCAATCCACAAAGTCATATCCATTAGGGCCTTTTGAACAAGTAGATCTTGTAAGTGATACAATAATGCAAAATGCATTATTAAAAGTAAATAGTAGTAATGATACAAGAATAAATTTTGTTTTCATTTTATTATTTTTTACAGGATTATGTTTGTAATTTCAATTGTGCTAGTTCCACTATCATTTTGATTCCAAGTAATAGTAAAACAAATTGTATAAGCAGGATTGCCTCCTTGTTGTATTGTAATACTTTCATTATGACTACCTTGAGTAACTCCACTATCTATTTGATTTTTGGCATACTCCTTTAAATTATGTATAGTAGTAAGTTCAGATTCATTGTACCAATCACCTTCTTCTCCTGTTCCATTCACAGGACTAAATACAGCTTCACATGTTGTGTTACCTGGTTCCCTGCAAATGACTTCAATGGAAGTTAATTTGTCACCTTCATAATAGTTCCATTGTTCAATGCAATCATAACCTCCGAGCCAAAATCTAAAAATGGAACCATCATAGTCATACTTGATTTTAGGCTTTGCTTCTAACACATTTAAAGATGTTAGTAATAAAATAAGTGTAATAAATTTTTTCATGGCAATTTGTTTTTAATGTGAAATCAAAGATATAATCAACCTTTATAAAATTTAATTTTTGACAGGTAGTTCATTTGGAAATGAAGGTTTTATATTTGAAAATCAATAATGAACAAAATTGTTTTCATTATTTTATGTGAATAATTTCATATTTCTTTTCATTAATATTTTAGCCCCCCAAAACTCATTAAACAAATTTTAAAAAAAAGTATAATTATTAGACCCTCATTTATCAATCTAATTCAATTTGGTTAGGAGAAATTTTAATATCATTTAAAGTTTTTGCAAAGTTATGAATGCCAATTTTGTGATGTTGATCTATTTCAATTAGAACTTTGATAATAAAATTTATTATATAAACAACAGTAAAAGAAATTCCAAGAAATTAGTTATATGTAATTTTGGTTGGTTAATGTGAAATTTTAAATTTCACATTAACACGGTAATATTTATATATTAATAAAGAAAGTATAAGGTTCTGACAATAAGAAGCTAAACATATTTTAAACAATTCTTTAAATATACAATATCTAACATTGTATGTTACATTTATAGATTATAATTTTGACCCCTAATCAAAATTTATATGTTCACTGGTACAGAAGACAACCAAATTAGTTATCAAGAGGCGGCCGATTTAACCGCCAATTTCAGAAATTCCCAAGCGGGGACTGATTACATTAAAGGGGAGTATTTTAGTAAATCTTCCGTTCAATCAATTTTAGATCAAGCCAACTGTGTTGGTATTAGAATTTATTATGGAATTGATGAGCTTGGATTTCCACGGTTGGTTTTAGTTGGCGTAACTTCTGACAAAAATGATATGGTCAATGGAGTTATTCTGGATCATGGTGCAATGTGTCCTCCAGAATGTGGAGTTGCAAACAATTTAAATAGTTAATGACAATTCTAAAGTACTTTACATCTTTAGAAGTTTTAGTTCCATTAGCTATTGGTATATTTTTTAATAAACGGATTGGTGACTTCATAGCCAAGCCGTTTATTTTTTATTTACTAGTCCTTTCTTTCTTAGAAGTGACTTGCCTATTTTTATCAGTTAAATCAATAAATAATCATTTGATTTACAATTTAATTGACTTTACTACAATTCTATTTTTTGTATATTATTTTAGTAAGTTTGAAAACAAATTATTTTTTTATTTTTCGATTACTATCTCAATTACAGCCTTTTTCAATATCTTATTAAGAGATCCATTTGTTTTTAAGCAAAGCAACTACTTAATGATATATGCCTTTATTGGAACAACCTCATCATATTTACTCTTTGAAGCAACTAAATTAGATGACTTATATTTTTTTAAAAGTTTCAGATTTTGGTTTTATACTGGTTTTATAGTTTCATCATTTTCTACTTTAACAATGTACATATTTTTTGATAAGATTAAGACTTTAAATCAGTCAAGTTTGATAGTACAATACTACTCTTTCTTTAATTTTGTAATTAACTCGATTCAATATGCAGCTTTTTCAATTGCTACGTTATGCAGGAAATAGATAATATTTTGTTCGCAATGGTTGTTTCTACCTCTGTTATATTAATTATGTCAGCCTTATTTATTGCAATTGTTTTCAGACATTTAAAAGAAAAGGTTGCTCAAAAGGCTGCATTATTTGAATCCATTTTTATTGCTCAGGAAGAGGAAAGAGGTCGCATCGCAATGGACCTGCATGATGACCTGGGGAGCCTTTTAATTAGCTTAAAGCTTAATTTTGAAGACATGTTGCAAAGTAATGATTTGGCTTATTTAAAAACTGGCATTGGAAGCTCAGTTACCTCCATTTTAGAAGCTATCCAATTAACAAGATTAACTTCTCACACTTTAATGCCTGAGACTTTAAAAAAATATGGATTGAAAAGTGCTATAAATGACCTTATACATAGACTTAATAAATCTTTAGATATTAGGTTTGTAGATAATTATGAGTGTCGACTTCCACAAATTTTGGAAATTAATATATATCGAATTATTTGTG
>JBIPMI010000350.1:0-3098 GCA_044369215.1 Bacteroidia bacterium
ACCCAGATGGAAATCCTACAACCGGAATTACAAGAACAAAAACAAATGTAACCGCTTGGGATGATAACAATTCTGACAATATTAAATCTACGGCAAATGGCGGTCGTGATAATTGGGATCCAACAGAGTATCTAAACATTTACGTAGTAAACCTTGATGGCACGACTTTGGGCTTTGCGAGCTTTCCAGATGAGCTTGCCACTGACCCTGATTTAGACGGCGTTGTAATTCGATATGAAGCATTTGGCACAGAAGGAACAGCAGGCACCGGCGATTTTTCTGTGAATGACGGTGGTAGAACCGGAACACATGAGGTTGGACATTGGCTCAACCTTAGACATATTTGGGCTGACACAACTTGTGGTGATGACTTTGTAGCTGATACTAAACCAGCAGAAGAAGCCAATTATGATTGCCCCACATTTCCTCACAGACCTAACAATCAATGTGGCTCGGGTGCAGATGGTGAAATGTACATGAATTATATGGACTATGTTGATGATGATTGTATGCACATGTTTACAGGTGGTCAGGCAGACAGAATGCACGCAGCTTTAAATGGACCTCGTTCTGGATTACTTGAATCAATTGGTTGTCAATTACCAACAGCTTTAAAAGAAGTAAATATTTTAAATTCAGTTGCCATTTATCCTAATCCTAATAATGGAGAATTTACTTTATCAATAAACCTAAACAGTAATAATAGATTAAGTGCTTCATTAATCAATTTAGTTGGAGAAAGCGTTAAAGACTTTGGTGTAATTTCAAATGAGATAACAACTATTGATGCAACTGATGTTTCTACAGGGGCTTACTATTTAAGAATAAGTAATTCTACAACTTCAATAATCAAAAAAGTTTTTATTACAAAATAACAAATAATAGAATCGGGTGTTCGCCCCGATTCTATTATTAAAAATAGTAATCATGAATAAATTATTTATAGCAATTTTAATAAGTGCGTTTTTTTCATGCAAAGTGAAAAAGTTAACTACCCAAACTGAAAACAATCAAAACAAAGAGCAGTCATTAGACATTGTTTATCGCTTTAATATTTCATTTATCAGCATTGGTTCAGGTACAGATGGTAAAGCAAGACAAGCGTTTTTAGACTTTATTAAAGACTTTGAGACAAAAAGAAAAATTAAGATTGAAATGGAAACGGTAAAATGGGGACGAGAAGGAGAAACAGACTATTGTTTAAAATTGACAGAATTAAATCAAGAAGAACAAGCCCAATTTATTTCAGACATCAAAGAACTATTAAAGACTTCCAAACTTGTTCGCTTTTCGGAAAATACGGCATGTAAAAAAAGCTAACTAAAGACATTTAGGAGAAAGCAAACCAGCTGCTAATAGTGAATTTGCTTTAGGCATGCAATTCGTCTCCTTTTGATAGGATTTCAATAGTTGATTGATTCTTTTTCAACAATTACAATTGAGTTTAAAAGTTTGTCCAATGTAAATGAGCAAAATGTAAGTAGCAAACCGAACGGACAACAGAGGCAATGAACCAACATCATAACTGACACTTCATCAAACAAAATAATTTTGTAATCAAACCGACCTAATCATACACCCGTTAAATTATTGGAAATAATTTTAAACAAATAAAAAAACAAAAATGGACCAAAACAAAATTGACATGTTCATCGCATCAATGGGAACTAAATTTCCAAGCGAAAAATTAATGCTTATTAGAAACCAACTTGAAAAGGTTGACGACAATAAATTAATGGTTATTCAATCAGTTGAATACAAAGACCCAACAACACTTTTAATAGTTTCTATTCTTATCGGTAGTTTAGGTATAGACAGATTTATGCTGGGACAAACAGGAATGGGAATTGGCAAATTGTTAACCTGTGGCGGTGTTGGCATCTGGACAATCATTGACTGGTTCTCAATTAAGAAAGCAACTAAAGAATTAAATTACCAAAAATTCTCTCAAGTTGCTATTTAGGCTTCACCAAAACTATTATACTAAATATCTACTGACTATTATTGCAATAGTTGGTGGATATTTGGCATTGGTTTTACTTGATAATTTTCACAACCATAGCTATCAGGCACTTTGTTTATTCAAATTGGCGACAAGTATCCCTTGCCCTGGTTGTGGTATGGGACGAGCAACACTTGCATTACTAAATGGCGACATAACACTTTCATTTTCATACAATATTCTTTGTATTCCATTTACAATAGCAATTCTTACTTCTCTAACATGGTTGACAGTTGACATATTTAGAAAGCAAACAACATTTTTCAAATTCGTAAAGCAGGACATAAGTAACAAACTCAAAATTTTGCTTATTTTATTACTAATTATCGACTGGACAATTAACATAATCCGACTATGACAATAACTAGGTTGGACAGAATGGTAACTTGTAACAGCTAAATTTTCTTATTGCACGCAAGCCAAGCCATGAAACTCCGGTTAAATAAAACCTGCTATGGCCAGAAGTAAAGTGTTATGGATTGTTCGTTTTGGGATAGTATTGTTTCATTGATTTTGGGTTTATCGGAGTTTTGATTTTTGTCTACTTGAACAGCAAATTGCCCCCTCCCTACCACCCTCTTATTTACTTGGTCAGATAATGCCTTGACTGGTGCGAAAAAATGTTGAGCAACAATGCGATGAAAAGTTCATGAAAAATACACAATATGAAATCTGGGACTAAAGCCTTGATTACAATTGAATTTACAAATACGAAAAAGGTTAAGTCCATTCTTTTGAACTTTCAATAGACCTTATTGTAACAAGTGTAACAAAATCAACTTTCAAATCAAACTACATTTCAGAAGCCGAATTAGGCTGCTTACTCATAAGTTTCAAGAAAAGCTTTTATACGCCGTACCGATTTCGCGGGTCCTGCCTTTCAGGTAATTTATCAGCTCACATAGCCTCTATCTTCTATTCTGTTTGAACATATTGAAAAATAGTTTGACAAATAAAGTCAAATGAATTTTAGCGACCATGTAATTGACCCTATTTGGCAGAAAAGTGGAGTTCATTTGTTTTATATAAAATTCTAAAAATTTAAATTAAAACTCAGTAACTCATGAAAAGAAATATTTTAATAGTTCTAATTTTA
>JBIPMI010000351.1:0-3083 GCA_044369215.1 Bacteroidia bacterium
TCTAACAGTTAAATCCAAATCAGGAAATTCTTCTCTCGCAATTTCTGATGCTGAATAAATGGATGCGCCACTTTCATTCACCAAAAAAACTTGAAGTGTGTTTTCAAATCTAATACCTCTTACCAATGATTCTGTTTCTCTACCTGCTGTACCATTTCCAATTCCAATGGCTTGAATCTGGTATCTTTTTACTAATTCCTGAACAGTAATGGCTGCACCTTGTTTATCATTTCTTGGTTCAAATGGATAAATGACGGTATGATGCAATAAAGTACCTTCTTCATTTAAACAAACAACTTTACAGCCGGTTCTGATACCCGGATCAATTGCCAATATTCGTTTACGACCCAATGGAGATGATAACAATAATTGTTTTAAGTTTTCGGCAAATACATCAATCGCTTCTTTATCCGCTTTAAGTTTGGCATTGGCTCTGGTTTCGTTTTCAATAGAAGGAGCTAATAGTCTTTTATATGAATCTTCTAAAGCCAAACGAATTTGCTCACTTGATTCTGTATT
Source organism: Bacteroidia bacterium (assembly GCA_044369215.1). GTDB lineage: Bacteria > Bacteroidota > Bacteroidia > UKL13-3 > UKL13-3 > CAISCU01. The sequence continues at coordinate 520 of JBIPMI010000351.1, forward strand.
TCTTTTGATGAAAAATCGGTCTAGTTTATCTAAACAAATTTCTTCGTTTGGTTCGATACTTATTTTCAGAAAACCTTCTTCTTCACCTCTAAACATGGCTAAAACTCTATGAGATGGAGCTTGATTTAACTTTTCATTTGAATCGAAATAATCTCTGAATGATGAAGCTTCTGATTCTTTTTTCTTAACTAATTTTGAATAGATAATCGCGTAGTTTTTGAACTGATTTCTAATGATTTCTCTGGCTTCAACATTTTCATTGATTAACTCGGCTATGATATCTTTTGCTCCTTGCAAAGCTTCTTCAATTGAAGCAACCTTATCATTAATAAATTTCGAAGCAAAAGCATCAATACTTCCATTTTGTTCCTTTAATAACCATTCTGCCAAAGGCTCCAATCCTTTTTCTCTGGCAATCACAGCTTTGGTTTTTCTTTTTACTTTATAAGGAAGATATAAGTCTTCTAAAACCTGTTCATCCATGCAGGATGAGATTTTCATTTTTAATTCCGGACTTAATTTACCTTGTTCTTCAATGGTTTGAAGTATGTATTTTTTTCTACTCTCTAGTTCATCATATTTTTTAAAAGCCTTTTGAAGTTTTTCTAATTCTACTTCATCTAAACCACCTGTTTTTTCTTTTCTGTAACGAGCCATAAATGGAATGGTAGCGCCCTCATCGAAAAGTTTTTGAGCTGCTAAAATTTGGTTTTCCGGAACAGAAATTTGTGACTGAATAAATTGAATAAACATCAACAATAATAATACCTATTTAACTAAAGAAAATAGCATTTTTAAGGAATTTTATAAGCCAATCTATTTGAGCATGATTAATTATAAACCAATTTTTAATTTGGTTTATTGAACATTTTTATTCCTTAATTGCTTAGATAAGAAACAATCAATTTATGTTGATTGAACATGAAATAACATAAATTTGATTATATAATTTACAAGCTTGTTTTTCCAATTAATCCATAAAATCGATTCCAGTACAAAAACTCTCGATAAGGTAGAGTCAATGTTTCAATACTTTTCAAATGTTGATGAAGCTGATATATTACCTGTTGTAGGATTGTTTTTTGGAAAACGTCCAAAGAAAATTGCTAAAACCAATGAGCTTAAAATGTGGGCACTTGAGAAAGTAGGTATTAGTGAATGGTTATTCGAAGAATGTTATGCTGTTGCAGGCGATTTATCTGAAACCATTAGTAAATTATTACCGGAACCCACTCAGATTAAAACTTATGGAATCAGAGAATTAATCATAAAAATTAATGAGGTCTCTAAATTAGATGAGCATTTAAGGAAACAGTTTTTGGCTGAAATTTGGGATTCATTAAGTGCTGAGGACAGATTTGTATTTAATAAACTAAGTTCAGGCGGATTCAGAATTGGTGTTTCGGAGAATTTGGTAATTAAAGCTTTATCTAAAAGGTACCAGCTTGAAGAAAGCATCATTACTCATCGATTAATGGGTAATTGGGATCCTATAAAAAATAATATTCAGGAGCTTTTGTTTTCTAAATCAAATGAAACAGATATTTCAAAGCCATATCCCTTTTTTCTTGCATCACCAATTGGAGAAGAGTTAAACTCAGTATCAGCACTTGATTGGATGGCTGAATACAAATGGGATGGAATAAGGGTTCAATTGATTAAAAGAGGAACTGAATGGTTTTTATGGAGTAGAGGCGAGGAATTAATCAATCATAGCTTTCCCGAATTTGAAATACTATCAGGACATTTGCCAATTTCTTGCGTAATTGATGGAGAATTACTGGTAGTTGATAAAGAAAATAAGATAAAAAGTTTTAATGAACTTCAAAAGCGATTGGGAAGAAAAAAGCCGGGAAAGAAGGTATTGGAAGATTCTCCTGTTTCAATTTATGCCTATGACTTACTTGAGTGCGACAGTATTGATTTGAGGTCAAATTCCTTGATTGAAAGACGAAGTAAATTGGAAGAAATAGTCAACTCAACCAATGTATCCTTATTAAAACTTTCACCAGAAATTTCATTTTTTGATTTGAATGATTTGTTTAAAAAACGAGAAGATGCCAGGTTATTTGGTAGTGAAGGTTTGATGTTAAAACGAAAATCCTCACTGTATCAAACAGGAAGAAAAAAAGGAGACTGGTTTAAATGGAAACTAGATCCATATTCGGTAGATGCAGTTATGATTTATGCCCAGGTTGGTCATGGTAGAAGGGCTAATTTATTTACCGATTACACATTTGCATTAAAAACTAAAGAAGGAAATTTATTACCAGTAGCAAAAGCATACAGTGGTTTAACAGATGCAGAAATTAAAGAAGTTGATGCTTGGATTAAATTAAATACGATTGAGAAATTTGGTCCTGTAAGAAGTGTAAAAGCAGAATTGGTATTCGAGATTGGTTTTGAAGGTATTGCTTTTTCTGAGAGGCATAAATCAGGACTAGCAGTTAGGTTTCCAAGGATTTTGAGATGGAGAAAAGATAAAAAAGTTGATGAAATTAATGAGTTAGATGACTTAAAATCAATGATAAGAAATTAATTACTTTTTCAAATTCTTTTTAGAG
>JBIPMI010000352.1:0-3076 GCA_044369215.1 Bacteroidia bacterium
TTGCAACTTTTAACCTCATTAAAGTATCATTGAGAATCTCCTTTTCCAAAATATTCATCTTCGATTGTATTTGATCGAATACCCTGAATGTAGGTGTTATGTCTGTTGGAAATTGAGTAAAGGTTGTCATTTCTGCATGTACCAAAATGCTTATTGTATCACCTGCTTTTCCTGATTTAGGATTCAATTCTACTATTTTAGGATAAGTAGATACTTCAATCCTAGGGAAGCATGGTATATATCCATCAAAATCATTTGAAGATGTAAAACTCATATATCCGGGTAACGAATTTTCGGGTGCACTAAATGGAAATTCTACCAGTGTATCATTTAGTATTTTTACATCATTATTAAAATTCATATAAGCTTCATTTGCTTGAGTAAAATGAGTTCCTTCAAACTTCATTTGAATTTTTATTGGACCAACTCCATTCGATGCTATTTTACTTTTATTGATGGCATATCCTTTTGCATCACCATAAACATAACAAGCATTCTTTTGCAACTTATAAGCTTGTTTGCTGTTATTATAATATTTCAAATCGTACCAACCTTTGGCTAATCCTTTAGGTAATATTATTTTGAAATTATGAGTTGGATCTGTAGTACTTACTTGTAGAATCATGCCTTGAATAACTTGTCCGTTTTTTTCAAACTGATAATTATTAAGTGTGTTTATGTAATCAAATATTCCATAATATTCAGATTGTACATACAGACTTACAGTATCTTCATAATTAAAAAAATGTGATGGACTTAGTTTAAATGAAAAAGGGAAATATTCGCTCACCGTTAAAAATCCATCATAGTTGTAGTTGTCTTCTTTAGTTATAATTCGGCAATTATATTGCCCTTTAGCAGTGTTAGTGGTATGACCGAATACCTGCCAATAACCTGCTCCTAAATTGTCAAAGGAATCTATGAATGCTTCATTGGTAGCTATTCCATTTTTTAGCATGATTACACTAACAGAATCAGGTAGATTTTTACTATCTAAAAAACTAAAATAGAACTGAAAGTTTTTGCCGGGCATACTTTTCATGTTTCCGGCTATATAAGGTTTATCATGGAAAACACTGAATGCATTTCTATACCAAAAAAATCCTGATATATTGTTTTTAAATGATACATCTATAAGGCCGGTTTTCATTTTTGTTGGAAGCGCCATTCTAAATGTTAATGTATGTGTTATAACAGTACTAGTGCTATCTTTTACATAAGTAAAGCTACTTATTTTAGAAACAGGATTTGCTAAACCATCATTATAAATGCTGATTTCATTTGAATCTCCAAATGGTAATTTAGAAGCTCCAATTAAATCAGTATAACTAATTTTAAAAATGATAGAATCACCTTTTTGACTAATAAAGTTTTTAGTAATGTTTAGTTTAAAAGGATTGATTCCTATTTGTTTTGGAGCTTTGTCGTTTAATATGCCATCAAAAGAGTTGAATAAACTGAAAACGTATTCACCTTTTTCAAATCGGTTATTGGTAATCAATTGTGCGTACAAAAGACTATCGTTTACAATTGAAATTGAATTAGCTGTATAGGCTGATGTTACTGCATTTTTTGGTTTTATTTTGATGGTGTTTTCACCACTTAAAAAATGACTGTTTCTTCCTTTTATTTTGAACAATATACTTGAAGGAATTGCTTGAAACTGATAAGTGCTATCAACAATCAGATACGTTAATTCCGGATTCTTTCTTTTAAGTAAATTTGGATAGTTTAACATAACTGGATTCCAACTGGCATCACTACAAGAAATTTTAACATCGTATGAAGTATCACTCAATGGAGAAGTAAAAGGTGGGATGGTAAATTGAAGCGTAGAATCATTCATTATTTTAGCTTCAGTATAGATACTTTTTATAAGTAAGTAAGGATTTTGATACCTAGTAAAATGAGCGTTTTTGAAAACAAGAATATGTGTGCTTGAGTCAGCCGGATTAATTCTATCAGGTTTAATGCTTGTAAGATTTTGTGCATTTACATAACTAGAAATCAATATTGTTATTAAAAGTAAGGTTTGCTTCATAACTCAAATGTAATCGAACAGAAAAAGAATATTTTCTTAATAGTCTCTCAAGAAAATCTTAATGTTTGAATGAATAATAAAGTTTTAAATTTTATTCTCCTTGGGCTCTCCTTCTGTCCTTATTGGTCCCATTTGTCCTTTTTTAATTTACTAATGGCAATAAGTGTCACAACTTAGCACCAATGCAAAAAAAATGCGAACCTTAGGTCCGCATTTTCTTAGTTTTAGATTATCAATTTTAGTAATTCAATAATTTGCCAATTTCTGCAGCAACTTTATCTGTGTTAGGCAGAATTTCAGCTTCCAGTCCCATGTTCAATGGTATTGCAGGAACGTTTAATGCTCCAAATGTTGCAACAGGTGCATCCAGTTTGGTGAAACATTTTTGCATGATTCTGGCAGCTAAACTTTCAGCAAACGAATTCAACAATGGTTCTTCTGTTAATACCAGACATTTTCCATGGCGTTCAACAGCGTTCATGATTACTTCTTCATCCAAAGGTTGTAATGATCTTAAATCAAGTACTTCAACTCTTCCAGGATATTGTTTTGCAGCTCCTGTTGCCCAATGAACTCCCATTCCGTAGGTTACAACAACACATGATTCGCCATTGTCCATTGCATCATCACTGGCTTCTAAAACACTTAGTGCTTTTCCAAATGGTAAAATATAATCTTCATCTGGTTCAATACATCTTGCTGCTTCTGTACCCGGATTTTTACTCCAATACAATCCTTTATGCTCTAACATGATGCAAGGATTTCCATCATAATAAGCGGCCTTCATCAAACCTTTCATATCAGCAGCATTACTTGGATAAGCAATCTTTATTCCTTTTAATGTAAGTAATGTCGATTCAATACTTCCAGAATGATAAGGACCACCACCACCATAAGCTCCAATAGGAATTCTGATGATACAACTTACAGGATATTTCCCCATAGTGAGGTAACTTGATTTGGTGATTTCACACACCAACTGATTTATACTTGACCAGACATAATCTGCAAACTGAATTTCAACAATTGGTTTTG
>JBIPMI010000077.1:0-10374 GCA_044369215.1 Bacteroidia bacterium
CCCGCATTAACCGAATTGATACTGAAATAACCTGTATCAACTATGTTTTGATAAGTATCTCTTTGTACGCTTATAGGTCTCATAATAAATCCCATCAATGCAGGATTGGCTCCAATATGCATCACAGAATTGAATATCGCCACATTGCTAATTCCTGATAAACTTTTACTGCCAATTAAATTAGCAGGTTGGATTCCTGAAAGACTATTGACCAGATTAGTTCTGGCTTGTTTTTCCATTTGTTCCAACTCGGTTTTCGAAATCTTTTTCATTTTATCTGATAGCACTCATCCCCCCGTCAAGATGAATAATTTGTCCGGTTAACCATTTGTTTTCCAAAATGCTAATTGCCATCTGAGCCAGATCTCCGGGTTCACCAATTTTCTTCAATGGATGTCTGTCTTCTGATGCTTTTAATTTTATATCTGAATTAATCAGTTTTTCTGCCAATTCAGTTTTAGTTAAAGAAGGTGCAATGGCATTTACTCTAATTGATGGAGCAAATTCCGCAGCCAGACTTCTTGTCAATCCTTCTATTGCACCCTTTGATGCAGATATACTGCTATGAAAACTCATTCCTGTTTGAACCGCAACCGTACTAAACAATAAGATAGATGCAGTTTCGGGATTGCTTAATTGTTTTGCATATTTTCTAATAAAAGCTGTTGCACCTAAAAAATTGATTTGAAAATCTTTCAGAAAATCTTCCTCTTTAAAAGCTTTAAATGGTTTTAAATTGATGGTACCCGGACAATATATCAATCCATCAATCACTCCTTCCAATTCAGGTAATTCCAATTGGTTTGATGAAAAGTCGGTAGTATAGTTTTCATTCGCTACCAAAGAAGCTGTTCTGCTAAGATTTATAACTTTATGTCCGTTTTCTTTTAATTTTTCCGCAATGGCTAAGCCTATTCCCTTTGATGCACCTGCAATAAGATATGTTTTCATACCTCACTTAACCTGAATTGATTTGGATTGTTTTTGATTTTAGATGTTTTACAATTGGATTGACTCGCTTTAATAATTCTATACGACTATCCGCTTCTTTACCTAAAAACAAATTTATCGAAACTTTACAGCTGATTATTACTCGTTAAAATCAAACTAAACCTCAAAAAATGAAATAAGATTAGTATGATGCTTCATTTAGCAAGTTCTTAAAATCCAGAATGGATGACATGATTATAGAAAATAAAATACGAAGAAATACCTCACTCAAATCTCCACCACGCAAACCCAAGGTCCGCGTGGTGGAGATTTGAGGGGAATTCATTTTGAGCATTTTTCTATAAACATGAGACCACCTATCGGGGTCTTAAATTTTATTAAATAGGGAAATTTTTATCTTAAAACCTTTTGATAATATTTCTCAAAGAAGCCAAGATTATTTAAATTACTGTTGGTAAACATCCGGATATTCGTTTAATTCTATTATCCAATTTAAAACTCCTTTCCGTGTGTTAATTTTATAATTACTTTTAATAAGCTCGGATTCCATTTCAATATCCTGAAAACAAATTCCGTTATTTTAGGGTCTCCAAAAAGTTTCTGAAATTGTCGGCCAAACCAAACACGTTTGGCAAATTCTTTTCTCCATGCTTTTGTATATGCTATTTCGAGTTGCTCCTTACTCATTTTTCCATCGAGGAATATTGTTGCCAATCTTGCGAAAATCTTGGATGCATGCATAGCCATACTCATTCCGTTTCCGCAAAGCGGAGTGATAATTCCCGCAGCATCGCCCACCATAAAAATGCCATTTACTACCTGTTCTTTTTCTTCAAAATGAATCTGAGAAATACTTAATGGTTCCTTGTATAGAAATTCTGCAGAGTCAAAAATTTCTTTTAAATATGGATTTTTCATCATTACATTTTTCTCCATTTCCTGAATGGATGAGCCATTTTCTTTCAGATTTTTTGAATTGGTTAAATAACAAAGACAATATCTGTCATCATCCACTTTTGATATTCCACAATAACCGTCTTTAAAGTTGTGTAAGGAGATTAAGTCAATTGGATAATCTAATTTAATATGGTACTTAATGCCAATATAATTTTCAGCATCCTTGTATTTTTTTGCAATGAAATTCCTTTTAAGTTGAATATCGATATTACTTCTTTTGCCATAAGAGCCTGCAACGATTCGGCTATTATAAACCAAATTTTCAGCATGGATTTCATACAATAAATCGTTGTTTTTAACCTGACTTACTTTGGTTCCCTGCATAACTGTTACACCTAATTTTGTTGCTTCATTCACCAGTAATTGATCTAATGTAAAGCGACTAATTCCAAATCCACCTAAAGGCAAAGCAGCCTGAATTGCATATCCTGATGGCGCACTAATTTGCAATTTTTTAATGATGGGTAATTGCAATTCATCAATATAAATTCCACATGAGGAGAGAAATTGTTTGCTTTCAAGACTGATGTATTCACCACAAACTTTATGAAAAGGATAGGTTTCTTTTTCGAATAAAATGACTTTAAATCCATTTTGTGCCAATTGAATAGAGAGGCATAATCCTCCTAATCCACCGCCAACAATGGCACAATCATAAAGTGTTTCTGTACTCATTTTATTTCTTACAAATTACCATATACCTGAAAGCCCAAGCCCATTTGGTAGTAGCAGGGATTTTATTTTTATCGAGGATGTTTTGAAGCTCTACTTTTTTAAAGCCTCTGAGTACAGAAAGTGGCGCATCGTTTTTTACCAAATATGATTTTGAAAATACTTGTGTAAGCCATTTGATGCTATAATGTGCTAGTGGATTTCGGTGTAAATCGTTGATGAAAAAGCCACGTTTACTATGCTGATAACACCAGTCAAAAAACAATTCATTTTCTTCATTACTTAAATGATGATTGAATAAACAAGCAAAGGCAATATCGAATTCCATTCCAGTTTGAATCAAATCGCGGTAATCGCTTTGTATGAATGAAATTTCAGGATAGTTTTTACATTGTATTCGGGCATATTCAAGACATTCCGGTTTTAAATCGATGCCAATCAGCTCTAAATTCAAATTGTTCTTTCTGCCGTAATTGGCAATGGTTCTCAGGTTATCTCCACCACCGCAACCAATATCGATGATTCTGATTTTTTCACCGGCTTGGATTCCAAAAGTTTTAAAAGCTTTTATGCTAACTGCATGTCCACCCAATAAAGTATTGATGGTATTGAGTTCGGTCAGATTTTGGAATAAATCATTTTTGGGAATAAAATCCGCATCCAATAACTCCTTTTTATCCGACCTTTCTTTGAACATATAAGTGGTTAATTCCAATCAATATAATTAATAATATCATCCAGTACCAAATCAACATAGGAGTTCCTGTGAATGTTTGGGTAGGAAACATTTTGTTGATGGAATTTAAAATGCTCAATCCTAATCTTTCAATGATGCTAAATGAAATCAAAAGGATGGTAGTTTGAGTCCATTCTTTTTTTGATTTTCCGGATGAAATTAGTTTGTAGATGATAAATGCATTCAACAACAAAACAAATAGAGCTCCTAGAATCATTGCGTTCTTTGGGCTTAGTAATTTGAACGCATTTAATTCATCACCACCACCGGAAACATAAGCCAATATGCGACTTAAAGGTAAAATTGAAATGGCTACTATTGATGCTTGTTTTGAATCTGAGTTGATGATAAAATAGGAGCCAATTAATAGGTGAATCAATGGTCCTGCCAACAAAATAATTGCATGTGTTATCCCATCAGGATAGTTTACAAAATACTGGTTAAATACATCTCTAATAGGCCATTCACCTGTTAAAAAGTAAGCAGCCAGTTGATGCGCCTGTTCATGGATTTCTCTTAGCAAAAAGCAAAGGAAAATACCAGATATGATTTGTTTTGAGTTCAGGATAATATGGAGCTTAAACCAGTTTTTTCAATGACATGGCAATCCCGAAATGTAATCCTTCATGGGTATTGTTAAAACTAACAGCCTCTTCAATATGAGTAAGCTCAATGCCGTAACTTGTTGGATAATTTTCGAAGTTTTTGAACTTACCTTCAATATAATCCAGTTTGGTTTGCTGAACTAAATCTAAAGCAGCCTTTTTAAGCATATCGATTTCTTGCATAGAAACATCATTTGATGCACTACTTCCTTTTCTGTATTTATCAATAATATCATTTTTTAAATACATAGGTAATCCCGATAATTTGTAACACAATATTTGTTGTGTTACTACAACATGGCCAAAGTTCCAGATGATATTGTTTTTAAAACCTTCTGGAATTTTATTTAATTGTTCATTGCTCAAATCCTGAATCAGATTCAAAAAATTCTGGCGTGTTTGGTTTAAAAGATGCAAGTGAAAACTTATCATGTGAGCAAATTACGAATTATTAAAAGAGAATGAAATATTGTATGTCAGTTTTTGGGCAAAAAAAATCCCCAATAGCGGGGATTTTTTTTAAGCTTGTTTTTTCAATGCTAATATAGAAAAATCGGTGTCTACTTTTTTAATTGTATTATGTAATCTACCTAAACCTGTAATCTCCATTTCAACTACATCACCATCCTTAAGCCATTGAACAGGGTAACTTTTATCGTTTAATAAACCTGTACCGTTTAATTCAAGGAAACATCCAGTTCCAACAGTACCGGAGCCAATTACATCACCAGGATATACATCAACACCATAAGCACATCTTTCAAGAATTTCGGCGAAGGTCCAATCCATATCACTCACATTTCCTTCACTTACTAAAATTCCATTTACCCAACATTTCATCGATAAGTTGTGGTTGTTTCCAACGTGATTTGGTTTAGCAGGAACAAGGAAGTTCTCTAATTCATCAGGAGTCACAAAATAAGGTCCGATAACTGTTGAGAAATCTTTTCCTTTCGCTGGTCCCAGGTTCAATAACATTTCTTCCATTTGAAGAGTTCTCGCACTCATATCATTCATGATGGTATAACCTGCAATGTATTCATCTGCATTTGCAGCAGTGAAGTTTCTTCCTTTTTTACCTACAACAATTGCTACTTCCAATTCGAAATCTAGTTTTTGGAAATGATCAGGCATACAAAGAATTTCACCGGGTCCCTGAATAGCATTATGGTTTGTAAAATAGAAAATTGGATATTGATCGAATTCCGGAATCATTGGAACACCTCTGTTTCTTCTGGCAGCGGCAACATGCTGACGAAAAGCATATCCATCGCGGCATGAAGTAGGATTAGGAACAGGAGCTTCTAATTTAACATCAGCCTCATTAATATAAGGAAGATTTAAACTTCCTTCAATCAATTGTTTGCTGTATGATTTAGCCAAATTCATTTTATCATCACCGGCTTTCACCAATTCTAAAATACTATTCGGTAGTTCATTTGAGATGCTTGAAAACGACCAGATTTTACCTTCATGGTAAATACCTGCATCCATTTTATTTTGATAAGTATAGGTAACTAATTTCATGGTTTTTTATCGATTAGAATAATTGATTTTATCAGGAACAATTAACACTTCACCATACTCTTGTTGTAATTGGTTGAAGAGCCATTGTGCTTCTAATTTATTTCTGAAATCACCGGCTCTAAGTTTAAAATAGGGCTGCTGGTAAATTAAATAGATTGGGTAGTTCGGAAATTGTTTCAGGAATTTTGTTTTAAGCGCATTTGCATTATTTCTTTCAACTCCGGAAAACAATTGAATGCGAAATCCATCCATTGAATTTTGAGTCTTGTTGTGTTCAACATTTTTAATGATTAAACTATCAAGATTAGCATCTCTTTGAATAATAACACTGCTCTTTTGAGCAAAAATTACCTGAGATAAAGAGATGAATAATAGTACAAATAAACCTTTCATAAACTTAAGCTTCATTTATAATTGAAATACTTGCAGAACAACCTAAACGATTTGCACCGGCATCAATAAGTGATTGAGCAAATGCTTTGGTTTTTATTCCACCTGCAGCCTTTATTTTTATTTTTGGAGGAAGAACTTTTCTCATAATAGTTACAGCTTCTAAAGTAGCACCTTCTGTTCCGTAACCGGTTGAGGTTTTAACGTAATCAGCTTCACAATTTGCACAAATTTTACAGGCTAGTTTTATTTCTTCTTCACTCAGAAAGCAGGTTTCTATAATAACTTTACAAATTTTATTTTGTAAATGGCAAGCAGTTACTACTGATTGAATGTCGTTCTGAACTGTGGCAATATCACCACTCTTGAGTGCCGCAATATTAATTACAGTATCTATTTCATGAGCACCTGAATTGATAGCTTTTTTTGTTTCTTCAACTTTACTTGAAACGGTATTATAACCAAATGGAAAACCAACAACTGTTACAATATTAACTCCACTGTTTTTTAAAGTTTTTTTTGCATGTTGAACAAAATACGGCGGAACACATACACATGAAAAGCCATATTGAATTGCCTCTTCACAGAGTTGTGTAATTTGCTCGAGTGTGCTGTTTGGCTTTAGAAGCGTGTGTTCTATCAGGTCAGCTAAGTTTTTATTTTGTTCAGGTGTTTTCATAAGTTTAGTTAATTTCATCCTTGCCATGGCAAGATTTATACTTCTTACCACTGCCACATGGACATGGGTCGTTTCTGCCAATTTTTACAACACCTTTTACTTGTTGAACTTTTGGTGCTTCATTACCGGCTTGTGCTGCTTGCTGATTATTTTTTGTAGCTTCAGCTAAATCATCGGTTCTTGAAGTTTTTAATTTACTTAAATCCTGCTTTTTAGGTTCTTCAGCTTTTTTAACATCACTAGGATTTTCAATTGGAATAAAACCTTTATACAACATACCTAATACGGATTTGTTGATGGTAGACAACATGGTATTAAACAATTTGAAGGATTCTAGTTTGTAAATTAACAATGGATCTTTTTGTTCGAAAACGGCATTCTGACTCGATTGTTTCAACTCATCCATTTCACGTAAATGCTCTTTCCATTCGTTATCGATGATGTACAATGAACTGAATTTTTCAAATGTTTTACTAATTTCTTTTCCTTGTGAATCGTATGCTTTTTTCAAGTGAACAGGAATGTTCATTTGATGCAAACCATCAGTAATTGGAACTGAAATATTTTCATATTGTACTCCTTGAGTTTCATAAACATTCTTAATTACAGGAAACGCAAATTGACCCAAATCCTCTACTTTTTTTGTATAATGAGTCATTAACTCAGCAAACAATAAATCAACTACCTGTTCATGTTTTTTTTCCATGAAATCATCTTCTGAAATTTCAGTAGTATGAGCAAAAATACGCATTAGTTCATAGGTGAATTCCTTGTAATTTTTTTGGTCTCTGTATGTTTCAACCATTTCCTCACAAGTATCTGCAATCATATTTTGAATATCGAGTTCAAGTTTATCACCATATAATGCATTTCTGCGTTTCGAATAAATAACCTCACGTTGTGAGTTCATTACATCATCATATTCCAATAAACGTTTACGTATTCCAAAGTTATTTTGTTCAACTCTTTTTTGTGCTCTTTCAATGTTTTTGGTAATCATGGAATGTTCGATGTTTTCACCTTCTTTCATTCCCAATTTATCCATAACGCTTGCAATTCTTTCTGAACCAAACAAACGCATCAAATCATCTTCCAAAGAAACATAGAACTTAGAAGAACCCGGATCACCCTGACGACCTGCACGACCTCTTAACTGTCTGTCAACCCTTCTGCTTTCGTGACGTTCTGTACCAATAATTGCTAATCCACCAACTTCTCTTACACCTTCTCCAAGTTTAATATCGGTACCACGACCAGCCATATTTGTAGCAATTGTAACTCCACTTTTTTGTCCGGCTTCAGCTACAATTTCTGCTTCACGTTGATGTTGTTTTGCGTTTAAAACATTGTGTTTTATTTTACGCATAGTTAACATCCTGCTCAATAATTCTGAAACCTCAACAGATGTTGTACCAACCAGAACCGGTCTTCCAGCTTCAGTTAATTTAACTACATCATCAATTACAGCATTAAACTTCTCACGTTTTGTTTTGTAAATAACATCTTCTTCATCTTTTCTTGAGATGTTTCTGTTTGTTGGAATTTCTACAACATCTAATTTATAAATTTCCCAGAACTCACCGGCTTCAGTTGTTGCTGTACCTGTCATACCCGCAAGTTTGTGGTACATTCTAAAGAAGTTTTGTAAAGTTACAGTTGCATAGGTTTGAGTAGCTGCTTCAACTTTTACATTTTCTTTTGCTTCAATAGCCTGATGTAAACCATCACTATATCTTCTACCGTCTAAAACACGACCTGTTTGTTCATCAACAATTTTTACTTTGCCTTCCTGAATGATATATTCAACATCACGTTCGAACATGCAATAAGCTTTTAATAACTGATTGATGGTATGAATTCTTTCAGATTTGATAGTAAAATCAAGCATCAAATGTTCTTTCTGCTTGGCTTTTTCTTCTTCACTTAAAGTTGATTTTTCTATTTCAGCAATAGCAGAACCTACATCAGGAATGATAAAGAAATTTTGATCTTCACCTGAACTTGTAATAAGCTCAATACCTTTTTCAGTTAAATCTACTGAGTTTATTTTTTCATCAATAACAAAATATAAATCAGCATCTACTTTATGCATTTCCTTTTGTTGGTCTTGCAGGTAGTAGTTTTCTGTTTTTGTTAAAAGTTGTTTTGTGCCTTGTTCACTCAGGAATTTAATAATAGCTGTGTTTCTTGGTAAACCTCTGTAAGCTTGTAATAATTTAAATCCACCTTCTTTATCACTGCCTGCACCAATTAATTTTTTGGCATCAGTTAAAGCAGTGTTGATGTATGCTTTTTGTGCATTTACCAGTTTTTCAATTCTTGGTTTAAGCTGATAGAATTGTTGGTCATCACCTTTAGGAACCGGACCACTTATAATTAATGGAGTTCTGGCATCATCAATCAAAACTGAATCCACTTCATCCACCATTGCATAATGATGTTTACGTTGAACCAATTCATCTAAGTTGCTGGCCATATTATCTCTCAGGTAGTCGAAACCAAATTCGTTGTTGGTACCATAAGTGATATCAGCTAAATAGGCATTTCTTCTTGCTCCTGAATTTGGTTGATGGTAATCTATACAATCAACTCTAAGTCCGTGGAATTCAAATAATGGAGCGTTCCATTCACAGTCACGACGTGCTAAGTAATCATTTACGGTTACAATATGAACACCTCTTCCTGCTAAAGCATTTAGGTATGAAGGTAATGTTGATACCAATGTTTTACCCTCACCTGTAGCCATTTCAGAAATTCTTCCTTTATGAAGAACCATACCACCAATTAACTGAACATCATAATGAACCATGTTCCAGGTAATCATAATTCCCGCAGCATCCCAGCTATTTCCCCAAATGGCTTTATCACCTTCAATGGTAACTGGTTTTTTAGGTTTGATACTTGCGCTTAGGGTTTTATCCCATTCAGTTGCTGTAACAACTAATTGTTTATTTTCACTAAGTCTTCTTGCTGTTTCTTTAACAACGGCAAAAGCTTGTGGTAAAATATCATTTAATATTTTTTCTAACTCTTCGTTTCTTTCTTTCTCGAGTTTGTCGATTTGTTTGAATAAACCATCCTTTACATTTAAATCTAAACCATCTTCCTGGGTTTGTGCCCTTAGTTCGGATATGCTTTGGTCAATATTACTCAAACCATCAGCAATTATCTTTTTAAATTCTGCTGTTTTTGCTCTTAATTGATCATCACTTAAGCCACTTAGCTTTTCGTATTCAATTTTAATTTCTTCAACTATTGGATATAGTTCTTTTAAATCACGGTCAGATTTGCTGCCAAATATTTTTGTAAGGCTTTTAAAAATGTTTCCTATCATTTGTCTGTTCTTCTATTAAGTCTGCTTTTGGCAGGGCGGTAAAATTAAGCTTTTTAGTCTGAATCCCCTTGAAATTGTAGCAAAGTTTAAGGCTTTTTTCTCCCTGTTAGACAGTTACTTCCGACTAATTCAGGATTTTTTATGCCCAAATAGTTTTATCAATTGAATTGCAATTCTCTTTAAGCATGAATTAAGCCATTAAGAATTTTTGCGACAAAATGACCCAAAATCAGCTGTTTTAGTAAATTATGCTGACTTTGGGTCACTTTTTTTAGGTTTTTGTGTGAGGGTTTTTTATAAAATAGGTCTATTTAATCTGAATAAATTAGAAATTGCATCTATGAACCGAAGTTTAAAGTTTGTTCTAAAAATTTGATTTTTCTGTGAATGTCAATCCGAAAGAATTTGTTTTTGGATTTATAATGATGCTTATGAATAAAATCAATTTTCTCCATTATCATCTTTTTCCATCCTAAAGCCCAATCTTTTTGCAGTTGGAATTCCGCTACTAAAACTCATATAG
>JBIPMI010000353.1:0-3063 GCA_044369215.1 Bacteroidia bacterium
AACGCTGATTGTATCGCTAATCTCAATTATTACTCCGGTTCCACAATCAACCTGGTATGTGAAATAGTATGACCAATCTTTGTTTGTTGGAAGATTTGCGCCTAAATGAGTAAATGTGAAATTGTTTGGATTAACTGTATTTGATAGTTCTATAAAAGGAGATGCAATACTTTCTCGCCCATATAAAATGAGATTTCCAATGATTGTGCAAGCATTCGGTACTCTTGACCATAAAATTGTGTTATCATTTATACTTCTACACGCTTTTCTTGGTTTGATACTTTGGGCTTGACTTGCAAAACCTATTAGACTTAATATGATATATAGTTTTATTCTTTTCAATTTTTTCCTACTACCATTTCAACGAGACCCTCTTCTGTAAAGTATTTTTGAGCTGTGAGTAATAGTATATCAGAATCTATATTGTTTATCTTTACAATGAAGTTCGATAGATAATTGTCTTCTAAATTGTAATCGAGGTTTAGCTTCATTCTATTGGATAAGGAAAGTGTATTATCTAGGCTCTTTAGAATTGAACCTAATAGATAATTTCTAGCAATATTGATTTCTTCACTGGAGATTTTTGTTTCCCTGAGTATGCTCATTTCCTTATAGATTTCCTCTAATCCTATATTCTTTGATTTAGAGTTGATTTCTGTTTCAATATACCAGGTTGAGCCAAGTTTGTTTATTTCATGACTTGAATATATTCCATAAGTTAAGCCCTTTTCTTCCCTGATGTTTTTCATCAACCTCGATCCAAAGTATCCACCAAAGATTAAGTTTAGCAATTGGAAAGCTGCAAAATCCGGATGGTTTCTGTGTAATCCGTGTTTACCTATTCTTATGGCGGCCTGTACAGAGTCATTCTTTTCGACGAAGTATTTTCCAGGTTGAATAATTGGAGGTGTTTCACGCTTCGTTTCTGCTGATTTATCTGATTCTTTGAAGTTTAATTGAGATGAAATTTGGCTTAGTGTTTCATGTGAAAAGTTTCCACTTAGAATGGCATATTTTATGTTGTTTAGAATATAGTTTCTGTGAAATTCAACCAATTCATCTCGTATGATACTCTCTATATTTTCCGCAGAATTTGATTTCCCATAAGGATGCTCCTCACCAAAGATGTTTTTCGCAAACTCCCTTCTGCATATGTATGAGTTCTTTTTCTGGTTAACTTTTAGCTTTTGAATCGCATTTCTTTTCAAAGTATTTAAAGCTTTGTCAGGGAAATTTGATTCAGTTATAGCTTCAATAAATAATGGTAAACAGTTGGCAAGGTGTTTTTCTAGGCAATACAATGTTGCTACGGTATCATCCTCTCCACTTTTAACCTGGAAATAGGAGCCGTAAAAATCCAAAGCATTTAGGATTTCTTTTCCTGATTTATTCTTGGTTCCTTCACTTAACATACTTGCTGTGAATGAAGAAATGCCTGTTTTATTTTGTTCGATATAACCGGCTTTAAATACCAAATCTAGCTTTATAACAGGTTCTGTTCCTCCTGAATGAAAGTAAATTGGTGCTCCACCAACAGTTACTTCAGATTTAAATCTATCAAACTTTAGATTTTTTATGCTTTCAGTTTGCGGAATGATTTTTCTATTTAGTGTCATTGTTTGTAGCTTGGTAAATGATGGTTGAGCAATTGTTTTCCTGTAGTGTTTTGGATATTTCTTCCTTCATATATTCAACATCGATTTCCAGGTATAAGTCGATTTCTTTATTCACTAATTCTATATCCCCGAGGTATTCTGCATAAGCAAGTTTCATTGCTCTGTTTAGGATATTTACATCTCCAAAACGAATATTTGTTTCTGTTTTGTTTTGCACCTTTTTTAATTCGGTATCTGAAATGCCGGTTTTTATCAGGTCTGATAACACTTCACGAATTGCATCTTCGGCAACTTCAATGGAGACTTGTGGTAATATTTTCCCTTCAATCATAAAGAGTCCAGGTTCTGCATCGCCACTGATATAAGCATCAATTTCTGAGAAAAGCGATTTTTCTTTTACCAAAACATCATACAAAGTGGAAGCTTTTCCGCTGCCAATGATGTCTGAAAGTAAATCCATGGCGTAGTAGTTTTTATCAAGCCTCCCTCCCATGTGATATGCTTTCAGAATTAGGTTTGCCGGTACATCAGATTCAATAGTTTTGCGCCTTGGTTCTTCCTGTTTCGGTTCCATTTCGTAAACGGGTTTTTGGATATTTTGAGCAGGAATTTCACCAAACCATTTCTCGCACAATTCTTTGGTTTTGTCTAAGCTGATATTTCCAGCAACCACCAATACGGCATTATTTGGTGCGTAGAAATTCTTGAAGAAGTCTTTAACATCTTCTAAGTTGGCGTTTTCAATATGTGAAATTTCCTTTCCAATTGTTGGCCAATTGTAAGGATGTTTTTGGTAAGCCAAAGGCAGAATATGCAACCATAAATCGCCATAGGGTTGGTTTAAATAACGTTCCTTAAATTCTTCAATCACTACCCCTTTTTGTACATCCAATGATTTTTGACTAAAATCAAGACATAACATTCTGTCGCTTTCAAGCCAGAAACCTGTTTCAATGTTTGATGCTGGTACAGTTAAGTAGTAATTGGTAATGTCGTTTGAGGTAAATGCGTTATTCTCCCCACCCGCAAATTGAAGTGGTGTGTCAAACTCAGGAATGTTGATGGAGCCACCAAACATGAGGTGCTCAAAGAGGTGGGCAAATCCGGTTTTATTGGGGTTCTCGTCTTTTGAACCTACCTTGTAAAGTAGATTTAAAACACATAATTGCGTATTATCGTCGTGATGATGAATGACAGTTAAGCCATTGTTCATTGTGTATTTGGTATATTGAATCAAAGTGAATCTCCTTTCTTACAAAATTAGATTTCACGTGAAAACTAACACCAGAAGGAGTTAACAAGAATTAGGCTTTGAGTGTTGATTGTATCAAATAAACCTACACCGAAACCAATCCCGTGTTCATTAAAAAATCAGGATTTTGACCTCGATTAAAAAAAGTTTTATTGAAATGAATTAAGTTTGGTTCTCTTGGTATTTTCTAATCGA
>JBIPMI010000354.1:0-3061 GCA_044369215.1 Bacteroidia bacterium
TTGAATCATCTTGTCCAGTACCAAAAAGCTTTTTATCGACTAAATCAGTTGGTGCCATATTGGGAAGGTGAATTTCTCTTCCTCTTTCTTGGTTAACAATTAAATATGGATTGATTTGGATATCGTTCATCGATAATGCACTTTCACTATCAAATGAAATAACTAAATCTAAATCTACTGGTTTTGCATAAGGATTAGCTGGATCAACATTTACACCGCTTCCACCTGGAGAAGGTAAAACTCTAAAAGCATCATCAAAAACAATGATATTAGCATAAGTTTGATTACTTTCAGTCCCATTTGATTCAACAGACAACCAATCGGTTTTCACTGTATTCGCACCAGTAACAGAAACAACTTGTTTTGGACTGATATTGTCTAATTGAATGCCAAAACCATTGTGAAAACTAGCTCCAATAGCTCTAACTGTCATGTTTAATTTTATTTCTACTACTTTGTTTTTTGCATTTAAAACTACTTGTTGACGGAAGCTTGCTACAAAGTCATTGAAGTCATAATCACCTGTAGTTGGCCATAAATCTTCGAACATAATAGTACCTTTTCCTGTTGCAGGATAAAAATTGTCATACGCTCTTTTTGAATCATTAGGGTATGCATCTTCATTATCTGCAACTCCATCTGTATCAGTATCTTTGATGGTAGGTAATGGTAAGCAAAATGCACTTGAAGGATCTGACCAATAAGTTCCAGGAATAAATAAATCATCTGAAAATGCTCTACTTGTTCCACCTGTACCTATATAACTAATTAATATTTTATAAGGTTGGTCTGAATTAGCAATAGCAGCAGGAACTGGAACAGAAATATCTTTCACCCCAATGTCTAATGGTGTAGCCCAATTATAAGTGTAAAATGATGTTGCAGTTCCTTCTTTAGAACTTGAAACTGCATTTTCATCAAATGGAATATATTGAAAAACTAAACCTCTTGTAGTACCTCTATCATTTTCTAAACGTACTTTCATTGTAATGTTTCCTGAACTTGGCTTAATCCAAGGTGATTTTACCCAACATGCAGTTAAACTTGTGCTTGTTAATGCATTTGAACGTAAACTCCAGTTTCCATTTATTCTAAACTCTAAGTTTGAATAAGAAGTTGCTCCAAAACCCCAGCAGTTTGCTTGATCAATTTTGCGATCACCATTTTCAGCTGTTAATGTTGCTAATTGCGATTGTGCGTTTGAATAAAACGAACTTGCTGCAATAACTATTGATAAGATTATTTTTTTCATGGCTTTAACTATTCTTCCGTTGATACTGGAATGAAATCGAATTTTATTTCTGATGTACTTGAACTTACAACCTTTTCAATTGTGCCATAAGTTACTTTTACTTCTTTTACATTTTTTGGCAATGTAATTTTAGTTTGCATGTCTTGGTCCATTTGATGAGTTGCAGTGAAATAAATGGCTTTACCATTTAAAGAACTTACTTTAAGTGTTCTATTGATTGTTGCCATAGTTTGTAAGCCTTGAACTTTAAAATCAACAAGTTTAACTGAACTCCAATCAAAATCCTGTTTGATATTGAGCTTTTTAAACTCAGTTGTAACTTTTTGGTTTGAATTCAAATTTGCTTTTTCAATCAAGTCTTTTTTGCAAGAACTTAAAAGAACGGGTACTAATGCAACTAATAATATTAACTTTTTCATTTTATTGTTTTGTATGATTAATGCAAGTTCTTTGCCGTTCTAATAGGTTTTGTTCTAATGTGCTGTATTTGAGTAAATTATATTTTATGGCAAGGTTTTTAAATTTGAATATTGGTTCATTTTGGGATAGAATATCTATTTTGGGAATAATTCCTAATTCCGTTTTATTAAGGAGCTGTATACAATTTACTATTATCTCTATAATCCGTTAAATTTAAATACCAATCAGAAAAGCTACTACCGTTTGATTCTGCCCAACTAGCAAACTTTTTGTATGCTTGAAGTAAATCAACCTTGGTTTTTGGATAGGGAATTTCCGCACCAATCATTAGAGCCCAAGGCAAGTTATTTTTTGATTTATAATATTTTCCTAAACTGGAATTACTTGCATCCTGACCAGTTCCAAACAAATTGGTATTTGCTTTTGAACTTGGTACATAATTAGCTAAATGAACTTCTTTTCCTCTTTCCTGGTTAATAATTAAATAAGGATTTAGTGTAATATCTGATGCTGAAATGGCTTCTCCACTGGCAGTTGTGAAGCTAACAGTTATATTCATGTCAACAGGAGTTGCATATGGATTAGCCGGATCAACATTTACTCCACTACCTCCCGGTGACGGTAAAATTTTAAAAGCATCATCAAATACAATAATATTGGCAAAAGTTTGCCCTGATTCTGTTCCATTTGAGGAATTAATTACCCAAGAAGCTCCATTGGTATTGGTGCCGGTTACAGAAATAACTTTTAACGGATTAATATTATTCAATTGAAATCCAAACCCATTGCGAAAGCCAGCCCCAATTGCTTTTAATGTAAGATTTAATTTTAACTCAACTACTTTATTTGCTCCATTTGTAACAATTTGTTGTCTGAATGAGCATACAAAATCGTTAAAGTCAAAATCACCAATTGTAGGCCACAAGTCTTCAAACATCAATGTCCCTTTTCCTGTTGCCGGAAAATAACTATTAAAGGCTCTGTTTGTATCATTTGGATAAGCGTCATTAGAATCAGCAATTCCATCGGAATCTGCATCCTGAATTTGAGGGACAGGCAAACAAAAAGCAGAAGAAGGGTTTGCAACATATATACCATCTATGTAAACATCATCTACAATAAACCTTGAATTTCCTCCAGTACCAATAAATGATATTTGTATTTTATATGGATTATTTGAATTTCTAATAGCAGCAGGTAAGGGAAAGCTAATACTTGTTGAATTTGTTGGTAATGGTGATGCATAACTAACTGAATCAAACCTAACCAAAGTACCTTCTTTCAATGATGATAAACTATTGGGATTATAAGGAATGTAAGAAATTACAACTCTTCTTAAAGTTCCACTATTTGCAGTTATTTTATGATTTAATGTAACATTACTTGAGC
>JBIPMI010000355.1:0-3059 GCA_044369215.1 Bacteroidia bacterium
TTGCAAAGCATTGTACGATATAAAAATGTTCAATAAAAAAGAAGGATTTGCTTGTGCTTCAACAAGTGAAGACATTGAAACAAGTCATGCACTTATTCTTCATACAATTGATGGTGGAGCAACTTGGGAAAAAGTATTTGAAAGCTCCAGACCTTTTGAAACATCTTGGAAAATTTTCTTCCCATCTGCAAAAGTTGGATATGCTACCATTCAAAGCTACAATCCCGATACAAATGTTGCAGTACAACACTTTATAAAAACAACAAATGGTGGAAAAAATTGGAAGGAATATGAACTTTGTGTAGACCATAAATCGAGGTCATTTGGCATTGGATTTATAGACGAAAACAATGGCTTTATTGGAACTTTAAACACAGGTTTTCAAACAAAAAATGGCGGTAAAGATTGGACAAAAATTGATTTAGGTAGAGCCTGTAATAAAATTAGAATTGTAAAACAAGCCAATGGAAAAATGTATGGTTATGCAATTGGAGTGAATGTGTTGAAGTTAAAAGTTGAGGCTTCAAAATAATTCAAAAGGCAATTTAATTTTAAGGAATTATTTGACACGAATCTTCGCTGCTTAATAAGTACGCTTCGATCTAAAATCTCTAATTCAGGAGAAATTTTAGTTTTATTTTAGGACGAAATTCTTGAGTAGTAAATCTTAAGCAGGACTATTTAAATAATGTTATTTAAACATTTTCTAGCTCAATAAATCTTTTGAATGGTAATTAATTAAGATAATATTAAAAGCCAGAAGGTTTATTGAACCCTTAAATTTGACAAATTTATTTTAATAATTAAATAATAACTTTTATAAACGATGAAAAGATTTCTATTCTTAATTTATTTTACTCTATTGCAACTCATTGCCATAGGTCAAACACAAATAGACCCATCAATATTCCCATATAATTATGTTGTTAAATTAATTATGTTCAGCGGAAATAGCTCATATCATGGAACTGGAGTAATTATAGATAAAAACAATATTTTGACAAATGCCCACAATTTAATTGATAAGGACTCTATTAAAATAATTTCAGGTTACAACAACATCGACTCTCCTGAAGTTGGGAGCATTACAGTAAAATGTATTAGAGATAAAACAATATTCTTTGATAATAATTTTGAAACTAAATCACACTTCTTATATGATTTTGCAATTCTAAAATACGACAACATTGAATTATGGAATAAACTTTTGAAAAAATCAAATGGGAAAAAATTATATTTAAAAAATATTGATACTTTAGATGGTAAAATACTTCATATTTCAGGTTACCCATATTTTAGATTTTTTGAGATTAATAAGCCCAAAAAAGCAAAAGTTCAGTATCACAACTCTACAGGCAAATTTACCAAATTGGAAAATGGAATATTAAATTATAAACTTAATACGAGAGGGGGTAGCAGCGGTTCGCCAATTTGGATAGAAAATGACGGTAATATAATTGTTATTGGAATACATAAATCTGGCAAAGGATTCAACAACCAAGGATTATTCTATAGTGCTGAACGGATAAAACTAATAGAAAAGTGGTTGTCAGAAAACTGAAAGTATTTTAATTATTTTTAAAAATTCAATTCTATTGACCGGAATTTATATTTGTTATTCTAACAATTCTCGCTCATATATTCCCACTATGAAAATCCTTAAAACACCTTGGAAAAATGAATTGATGGATTTGGTGGCTCAATCAAAAAAATCAATCAAAATTACTTCACCTTTTGTAAAAGAAAATGTTTGTAAAGAGCTCATATCAAACAAGAATAAAAACACAAAATTTGAACTAATTACTTCTTTTAAACTGATGAATATTTATTCTGGTTCTCTTGATTTAAGCGGACTTGAAAGCATTATCAATAACAATGGTGTGGTTAAAAATTTCCCCAGATTGCATTCCAAAATTTATCTTTTTGATGATGAAAAAGTAGTGATCACATCAGGTAATTTAACCAATGGTGGACTTCAAAGTAATTTTGAATACGGTGTTTTTAGTAACAATACCGAGCTAGTTAAAACGGTGGTTCAGGATTTCTCAGCTTTATCAAAAGATGAAAACACTGGTAAAATCAAGCTTTCAGATATTATTTCTGTTCGAGAAATATTATCAAAAATCCCGGAATCAACATCAATCAAACTACCCAAATACAATATTGAAACACCTGAACAAGTAGATATCATAGAACTTCCTGAACAAATATTGAATACCACACTTAAAGGCTGGAGACTGGAAGTTTTTAAGTGTGTTCAACAAATTCCCAATCAAACATTTACTTTACAGGAAATTACTAAATTCGAATCTCAATTGAAAAAAACATATCCAGAAAACAACTTCATCAAAGACAAAATAAGGCAGCAATTACAAAACCTGCGGGACCTTGGTTTAATTGAGTTTTTAGGAAATGGGAATTATAAAAAATTATGGAAATGAAGAAATTCATCGTACTAACATCTGAAGGTGAAACAATAGCTCCAAATACAAAAGTTGAAGTAAACAATCTTCAGGTTCTCGGTATAGTTGAAAATGTAAATAATAAAGATGAGGCTATTGTTAAACTGCTTAAAGAAAACACCTGGATAATTGATGCTGAATACAATGTGTTTGATTTTATTTTATATCCTTTACTTTAACCTGATAAATTTACCTTCAATTTTAGCACTTTCTAACAAGTTCGCATTCTCCCTTCCATAAGCAATAAAAATACTTGGAGCCCCAGGTGTACCTTTCTGTTCACCGTTTAAATTGTAAAACTTTATTCTTCCTTTTACAAATAAAACTGCTTCTGCATCATCCCAAATATGTTTGAAAAAACACTTTGTTTCAGTCCGAGCAAAAATGAGGGCAATTCCGTTATTATGAAGCTTTAACTTTTCAATCCACAAGTCCATTCCCTTGCCATAGGGAGGATTCATAAATACTCTTCCTATCCAATCCTGTTTTAGTCCATTTTCTAAAATACTATAATTAACTTTTGCATGGGTAAATGGAGGATTAATTGGAGTACATGGATCTAAATCAAACTCACCCAACTTCATTACCAAATCAGGA
>JBIPMI010000356.1:0-3056 GCA_044369215.1 Bacteroidia bacterium
TCGAAGTCGGCTGGCTCTGGATTGTGGTAAACAACTTTGCTTTCCTTGCCCTTTTCATCAACCATAAAAAAAGTAAAATAATTTGGATCTTCCTGTGGATTATAAAACTTCTCTTTTTCTCTATTTAATACCCCAACCACATGAAATTCTCTACCCGGATTTTCCATAGCAACTTCAAAATTTTCATAAGTGCTAGCATCACCATACATACTAACAATGGCAGCAATTGCAATACCAATTAAAGCAATACCTAATATATAAGTCTTTTTCATAACTAGTCTTTTTTCTCTAATTTTTTAATTTTCAAATCTAGACTTACCATATAACTTACAATACCTAAAAACAAAACCGCTATTACACCCACAACTACATAAAACTTTCCAGTTCCTGCTAAATCAGGCTGTTCTGCGCTTTTTGTTATTTGATTAAACAATATATTTTTCATGTATTTAACTTTATTAATCTAACCACTTTTTTAATTCCAACAATTTTACTCTGATACCTAAATTAGCAATCCAGAAGCCCATTAAAACCCAACCTATAACGGCAGGATAAAATACCATTCTTAATCTGCTATCTAAGTCATATTGATTAAACCCAGGATTTCCTCCATTACCGGGATGTAATGAATCTGTTAAACGTGGAATCACAAAAATCAAAACAACAAAAACAGGAAAACAGAATAAATTATAAATAGCAGCATATCTGGCCTTTTTTTCTTCGTCTTCAAATGAACCTCTTAAAACGAAATAGGCTGAATACATAAGCATTCCGATAGCTGCGGAGTTTAATTTAGGGTCGGATACCCAATAAGCACCCCAGGTATTTTTAGCCCAAATCATTCCTGTTACAATTCCAATGCTTCCATATAACATTCCTACAGTAGCAAAAATGTTCGATTTGGCATCAGATTCAAGTCCTTTACCTCTTAACACACTTACAGCCTGAATAGCAGAAGCCAATAACAATAAAACCATTGAAAACCACATTGGAACATGGTAATACAAATTCCTGATACTCTGCTCAAGAATAGGTAATTCAGGCACCGGCATCAGCAAACCACCAATAATGGCGTACAAAATGAGTATAACAGATAAAATTTTCCAGGGACTAATCATTGCTACGAAAGTAATACTTCTATTGAATTATTCCTTTTCAGATAGCCATACATGAACAAAATCAGAAATTTTACCGAATTTCTACTTCACCCTTGTCCAAACTTCTGTTCTGCCAATCAAGGAAATTCCAATATAACCTCTAATATTCAACTTATCGGCAGTTTCCATTTTCATGTTACAACTGTAGGTTTTTCCTGATTCGGGATCATAGATTTCGCCATTTTCCCATGATTTATTCTTGGCATTGAACTTGAAGCTTTTTAACAAAATCAATCCCTGAATTTTTCTATTTCTTTTGCTGATATCAGGGTTGTTGTCATCTAATTTAGGTTCGCCTTTTTCTGTATTGGGTTCTTTTATCCAATGAATGGTTCCGTAATAATATTCACCCGATTTAAAAATCCTAAATTTCCCTTCCCCACTCGAACTTAACCATTCTCCTAAAATTTCATCACCTGTTTGTACCTGAAAAGCTGTTGCCATCAGCAAAAACAACAACATCATTGTCCCTTATAGCAATTTCATATTTATTTCAACATTAGCTTTTTAATTTCTTTAACAGGCGCACTTCCATAACTTAAAAAGCTTTCATGGAATTTTAATAAAATATAATTTATCCTAATTAAGTTACTTTCTAATCTTATCTTTTTAAATTATTGGCAAAATTCAGAGATGAAATCATATGCCTCTTTTATTCCAAGTTCTCCTGCCTTACTTGCATCCAAGCAAGCTAACTTTTTCTTCTTTAAAGCTTTATAAACATAAGCTCTTAAATAAAAAGAATAGCCAATTTTCGAATTCCTTTCAATTACAGAATTTAAGTCACTTAATGCTTCTGAATAATTTTTCAATCTCATTTTACAGATAGCCATATTCAAATAAACCTCCTCTTTTACTATTGATGGATAATTAAAACCTATAATCTTATATAGACTTTCCGAATATTTTGAGCTCCAATCATAAACAAGTCTGTTATTATATTTAGTTTTACAACCATATACTTTTTCAAAATCTGATTTAGCTCCATAAAAGTCATTTAAATTTAGTTTGGACTTTCCTCGATAAAAATAGGCCAAAAGTTTGTACTCCGTAGAATTAATAGTTGAAACAGTTATTGATTTATTGAAAAACTCAATTGCTTCTGCAAATTCATTATTTTCAAATGAATAAATACCTTTCTTACAATAACAATAAGACAATTCTGATGGATTGTATTTACAACTTCTAACAGCTTTCAAAGCTTCCTGTTTATTTAATAATTCATCAATTTTTAAATTCTCATCTTCTCCACCAGTTATAAATGAATAACTATCAGAACTAAAATCAACCAAGTTAAAATTAACCCAACCTATAAACTCTCCTAAATGGATTTCCTCTCCAGTTTTAACATTAATAGAATCAATTTTTGCTTTTACTAAAATATAATCTTTAACAATGCTATCTTCATTTATAATTTCCAAAGAAGCTGTTTTAATTCTAAGAACTTTAATAACTTTAGAATTAACGTTTGGTTTCTCTCTTAAATTTAGAAGGTCATGTTTCAAATAATACACCTCCTCGGCATCAATATTGCAAGGTTGACCAATCGCTGTAACTCTTACAAAAGTTAATATTTGAATTAAAATTAATAATCTAAAAATCATCTTATTTCAACATTAGTTTTTTAATTTCTTTTACAGGTGCACTTCCAAAACTTAAAAAGCTTTCATGGAATTTCTTCAAATCAAAATCCTTTTTCTTTTTCATTTCTTCTCTTAGTGCGTAAATTTCTGAATAGCCGGTAAAATAACTGCACAATTGTACTTGCGATAATTGTACTCGCTTCCATTTACCTTCTGCTTCTGCTTGTTGCTGAAAGGCTTCATCTACCAATAAATGAATCGCATCTTCTTTTTTCCAGCCTTTCACATGCACACTGTAATCAAGAATGGTATTACA